>CAZFZW010000116.1:0-4735 GCA_964523465.1 uncultured Clostridium sp.
CGGTTTAAATCAAATAAACGGTTCGCTTGTTGTGCTCGACGGAGTTAAGAATGCAAGCTACGAAGAGATGGTTGAGCTGCGACTTGACGACGGCACATCCAGAGCAGGACGAATAGTTAAAATAGACGGCGAACTTGTGGTTGTTCAGGTGTTTGAGGGAACTCGTGGCATTTCGATGAAAAATACCACCACCGTCCTTTCGGGCAGACCTATGGAAATGCCGCTCTCACCCGAAATACTCGGCAGAGTTTTTGACGGACTGGGCAGACCGATAGACGGTCTCGGAGAGGTCTATCCCGAGTGCCGCAGAGATGTCAACGGCTCTCCGATAAATCCCGTCTCACGAGTTTATCCGAGGAACTATATAAATACGGGTATTTCGTCAATAGATGCCCTTGCAACGCTTATCAGAGGACAGAAACTGCCGATATTCTCAGGCTCGGGCATGAAGCATAACGAGCTTGCGGTGCAGATAGTCCGCCAGGCGAATGTTGCCGACGGCGACGATTTCGCAATAGTGTTTGCGGCAATGGGCGTTAAGAACGATGTTGCGGAATATTTCCGAACCTCTTTTGAGAATGCCAATGTCATGAACCGTGTTACCATGTTTATGAACCTTTCAAACGACCCGATAATCGAGCGTATTATCACTCCTCGCTGTGCGCTGACCGCCGCAGAATATCTGGCGTTTGATTTGGGCAAGCAGACGCTTGTTATACTTACCGATATGACCTCCTATGCCGAGGCTCTGCGTGAGTTCAGCTCATCAAAGGGCGAGATTCCCGGCAGAAAGGGTTTCCCCGGTTATCTTTACTCGGATCTTGCATCGCTCTATGAGCGTGCGGGAATAGTTGAGGGCAAGAAAGGCTCGGTCACGCAGATACCGATACTCACCATGCCCAACGACGATATAACGCACCCGATTCCCGACCTCACAGGTTATATTACCGAGGGTCAGATAGTGCTCGACAGGGGACTTGACTACAAGGGCATTTATCCGCCCGTCAGCGTCCTGCCGTCACTTTCACGACTGATGAAGGACGGCATCGGTGACGGATATACCCGTTCGGATCACAGTATGCTTGCAAACCAGCTCTTTGCGTCATACGCCAAGGTGCAGGATGCCAAGGCTCTTGCCTCGGTCATAGGCGAGGACGAGCTTTCTGCGGCGGACAAACGGCTTATGGAGTTTGGCAGAGCATTTGAAGAGAGATTTATCAATCAGGGATATAACGAGAACAGAACAATTGCTCAAACGCTTGACCTCGGTTGGGAGCTGCTCTCAATGCTGCCCGAGTCGGAGCTTGACAGAGTGGATGAGGATGTTCTCAAAGAACACTATAAACCTGCACAGTAACAAAGAAAGGGGAGAGCGGCATGGCTCAGGTATTCCCGACCAAAAGCAATTTGATAAGCACAAAAAAATCGCTTGAGCTTGCAAAGCTCGGCTATGACCTGCTCGACCGCAAGCGCAATATACTGGTGCATGAAATGATGCAGCTTATAGAAAAGGCATCGACAATTCAGCAGAAGATAGACGAGACTTATTCAAAGGCATATCTCGCACTGCAAAGGGCAAATGTCACGCTCGGAATGTGTTCGGAATTTGCTCAGGCTGTTCCCGTTGACGATTCGCTGAATATCGATTTGCGCTCTGTTATGGGCGTCGAGCTTCCGGTCGTCACGCTCGGAGAAGAGAAGCTTGATATGTATTACGGCTTAAATTCCACAAACTCTCAGCTCGATGATGCTTATTTGAGTTTTGTCGAGGTCAAAAGGCTGACAGCGGAGCTTGCGGAGATAGAAAACTGCGTTTATCGCCTTGCCGATGCAATAAAGAAAACGCAAAAGCGTGCCAATGCACTCGACAATATTATGATTCCGCAGTTTACCCGAACGATAAAATATATCACCGAGGCACTCGAGGAAAAAGAACGAGAGGATTTCTCGAGACTGAAGGTAATAAAGAATCAAAAAGAGAAGTAATCGCATCTCACAAAACAAACAATCGCAAGCACGAACAGCACAACACTGTTCGTGCTTTTTTATATCCAACCATCGAACTCGTTCGTCATAATATACATAAAAATATCAAAAATAAAATTTATTTTGTGTTTTTATCTTGACATGGTGTATTAAAATTCTGTATAATAAAACTGTCAGAAAAAACAAAAATATAAATAAAGGTGGTCAGATCAATGAAAAGGTTTGCAAAGTTCGTTTCATTCGTCATGTGCATAGCATTGCTATGTGCATCCATGTCCGTCGGTGCGTATGCTTTTTACGAACCGAACATTGATGATCTGGTTGTAACCAAAGTAGCTGACGGCGGCCTGACCCATGTTTCATCAATAAGCAACAGAAATATGTCACGAATTCAAAATATCGATTCAAAAAGTGACGAAGAAAAAGCAATGGAATTATTGAATTCGATTGGTTTTGAGTGTGACATTGACAGCCCTGCTGTTGCTGATATTGCAAAAAGAATTGACAAAATCAAAAGTGTCAAAAGCCAACAGCAGATAATCGAAATGTCAGACAGTGGAACACAGCGTATAATCACAGAGGAAGAGTATGCGGAGATCGAAAAGAATTCCTCGAATTCAAACTCGGGTGCAGCAAGAGCGCCGCATCAAGGTTCCGTAACTTCTTCAAACGGATACATGAAGCAAACTATTATGGCTTTCTACTTAGGTGATCAGGAGGGGCTGTATCGTATTCTCGGCGGTTGTGTATGGTTAAAAGAACCGCTTGTTCGCCAAGTTGACGCTGTGTCGCTCGGTGCTGCGGATTCAATATTCGTATGGGAAAACAACAAAGATGCTGATTTTTACGGAGTTCAGACATATGTACAAACCTATTCGTCAGGCACAACAGTTTCTAAAACTGACATCATAGATGAAGCGAAAAACCCTCCGGAAATTGCTGAAGAAAATGGCTTCTTTTACACATGGCGGTTGCCTGTAAACGATGCCGGTATTGATGCCTCAACAAGCACCATTTATTCAGAATTTCAGTATCTTATCGCCGGAAATTGCAGAGTTCAGGATTATGATGATCATACGCAAATGTTGTCAATTAAAATTCGTTATGCTCATGCACAGTTAACTCCGACATTTGATATATCATACTCAATTTCTCCCTCAGAGGATGTTTTTGCAATTACCGGTTTTCTCCCTAGCATAAATGTGAAAAATTATTACGCCCGTCTTTCGTGGGACTACAATTCGGAATTTTAGTTTTTAGGAGGACAAAATAATGAAGAAAAAACGTACCGAAAACAACTTTGAAAGTGTCAGTACAATGACGGCACAACGCCGGAAATTTTCGATTGCTTCGATAGTGCTCTTATTTATCAGCGGCATGTGTGCCATTTTCATAAGCGAAGCTGTAGCATGGCTTGTTTGTGCGTTCTGGATTTGCTACCTTGTCATAACGATAATAATGATTTACAGAAACACAGCCGACGTCAAGGATAATCTCTACGAAGCACTCGATGAGCTTGATGAACGCTATGTGAAGTTTGAGACGCAAAATAAGGAACTCAAAGCACAAAACAGGGAGCTTAAATCACAAAACGAACAGCTCCTCAAGAAGCTCGAGAGAATCGAGGAGGCATTGAACATACCCGATGAGAGCAAAGACGAAAATTCGGAAAGCGAATCGGATGGCAACTCGAAAAACGAATAATTCGGCAACAGGCACAGATAGTGGTTTTTTTTCGGTCTCTGCTGTCGTAAAAGATTATGTCAGCTCCTCTTTCATGGTACTATGCATCAGAATTTTAAAAGGAGGTCACTAAATCATGGATAACAACAGTTCTTCTCCAAAGAAAAATTGGGAGATTCAAAAGGAAAAACACCGTAGCAAACTTGAGTGGTTATTCCCTGCATTTATCGTCTCGGTAATTCTCGCATTTGCACTTTACTTTAACGGACTCGGGCCTGCTGTCTTTGGTATACCATGGGGCATTTTTCTCTGCTGTATCATCATGCGTACATATTACAACAGTTCCGACACCAGAAATCAACTAGAGGAATCACTTGAAGAGGTCGTCAATCAAAATACCAGCTTGAAAGAACAGAACAAAGAACTTCTCAAGAAGCTTGAGAGAATCGAAGCGGCATTGAACATACCCGATGAGAGCAAAGACGAAAATTCGGGAAGCGAATCGGATAGCAACTCGAAGAACGAATAATTCGGCAACAGGCACAGATAGTGTTTTTTTCGGTCTCCGCCGTCGTAAGAGCAACGGTAAAAGATTATGTCAGTTCTCTTTCATGGGATTACAATTCGGAATTCTAATATAAAGGAGTATTGCTATGAAGAAAAAACGTACCGAAAACAACTTTGAAAGTGTCAGTACAATGACGGCACAGCGCCAAAAATTTTCAATCGCCCTTATAGTGCTCTTCTTTATCAGCGGCATATGCGCTATTTACATATACGGTGCTGTAACGGGAATCGTTTGTGCGTTCTGGATTTGCTATCTTCTTATAACGATAATAATGATTTACAGAAACACAGCCGACGTCAAGGATAATCTCTATGAAGCGCTCGACGAGCTTGACGAACGCTATGTGAAGTTTGAGACACAAAATAAGGAACTCAAAGCACAGAACGAGCAGCTCCTCAAAAAACTCGAAACAATCGAGGCGATGCTAAACGCCGCCGAGAAAACCGAGACAGAAAGTACCGAAGAACGCTGAACAACCTGATATAATCAAAGCCGCAA
>CAZFZW010000117.1:0-4498 GCA_964523465.1 uncultured Clostridium sp.
TAAAGTCTGTTGAGTGCGGCGATGCACTGCTCGATAATGTCGGTGCTGTAGTTTATCGGGCTTCTGTACTGCGCCGAAATGAGCAGGTAGCGAATAGGTTCATAGCCATACTTCTCGGCAACATCACGAACAGTGAAGAAATTGCCCAGCGACTTTGACATCTTCACATTGTCAACATTTATATATCCGTTGTGCATCCAGTAATGCGAAAACGGCTTGCCGGTGAAGCACTCGCTCTGCGCTATCTCATTTTCATGATGAGGGAAGATGAGATCCTGACCGCCACAGTGAATATCAATAGTATCACCCAAATAACGCCAGTTCATCGCCGAGCACTCGATATGCCAGCCGGGTCTGCCCTTACCCCACGGAGAATCCCATGACGGCTCGCCGGGCTTTGCGGCTTTCCATACGGCGAAATCCATAGGCTCACGCTTAATCTCTCCTACCATTATACGGGCACCTGCCTCGAGGTCCTCGAGCGGCTGATGCGAAAGCTTGCCATATTCCTTGAACTTCTGAGTACTGAAATAGACATCGCCCTGCGCCTCATATGCATAGCCTTTTTCAATGAGGGTGGAAATGATGTGAATAATGTTGTCGATATTCTCCGTAGCCTTGGGATGGACGGTTGCCGGGCGGACATTAAGTCCTTTGGCATCAGTCCAGAACTCCTCGATATAACGCTCGGATATTTCGGAGAAATCAACATTCTCCTCGTTGGCACGCCTGATTATCTTATCGTCAATATCCGTGAAATTCTGCACGAATTTTACATCAAAGCCTCTGTACTCAAGATAGCGGCGCAGAATATCGAAGATGCAGAGCGGACGGGCGTTGCCGATGTGGATATAATTATACACAGTCGGGCCGCAGGCGTACATCTTTATCTCGCCGGGGGTAATGGGCACAAGCTCTTCTTTCTCTCTTGTAAGTGTGTTATAGACCTTCATATATTTCTTCCTTTCAGTTAATTTTCTGTATTATTATGCTCCTGCATCGCCGCTCGCAAAAGCGAGATTTGATGCTCAAGCCTGCACAGCTCCTGAGCAACGGGGTCGGGCACATGAACCTGGTCAAGCTCATCTACACGAAGTCCGTTGCGGCGAACCACTCTTGCCGGCACACCGACAGCCGTTGAATCGGGCGGTATCTCATTCAAAACCACCGCACCTGCGGCGATATTCGAATTGTCTCCAACTTCAAACGGGCCTAGCACCTTTGCGCCTGCGCCTATCATAACATTGTTTCCGATAGTCGGATGACGCTTGCCCGTATCCTTGCCTGTTCCGCCGAGGGTAACTCCCTGATATATGGTCACATCGTCACCTATCACGGCAGTTTCGCCAATGACAACTCCGGTGCCGTGGTCGATGAAAAAGCGTCTGCCGATAGTTGCCGCCGGATGAATTTCAATTCCCGTCTTTCGAGCCGCATATTGGGAAACCCAACGGGCGAGAAAGAACCGTCTGCGGCGATAGAGCCGATGGGCAAGGCGATGAAGCCTTATTGCCTTTAATCCCGGATAGAGAAAAAATATTTCAAACGAACTTCTTGCGGCAGGGTCACGCCGCTTGAAGGTGGCTATGTCTTCCCTGAGTCTGTCAAACATTAAAATCACTCCTCGTATCGCAAACAGCAAATACGCAACTGACAGGCTATAGGCAATAGGCAGAATCGGCACACGCCGACAATTTTCGTAATAAAAACAGCCTCCGCCGCCCTGATGGGCAACGGAGGCGTAAAGACGCGGTTCCACTCCTGCTTTTATCTCTGCGTGCCAATACACGCCCGGCCTGTAACGGTGCCTGCCGCACAGAGATACTGTTATTCCCCCTGTGTGCTGACGGGTGCATTTCGCCGCCGAGCGACAAGGAGCTTTTTCAGCTTCCGGCTCCCTCTCTTGTGCCGCCTGTTCTTCGGTTACTTCTCCCGCTAAACGCATTTGAAATTTGCTTTTGGTGGTCAAACGCAACCCGCTTATCAACGGGCTACTGTTACTATTATATTGACATCACTTTGAAAAGTCAATAAGTTTTTTGCTATCGACAAAATATGTCACACCCGAAACAACGGTGAGTATCGCTGTTATCCAAAGCATTATATTCGACACTCTCGAAAGTGTGAACCATCCTGCGTTCGCAAATATCAAAAAGCTCGTTTCAAGCTGTGCAAGAAGCATGATAATTATTGTGAACACCATTTGGCTGACAGTCTTTGCCTTGCCCCAATAGTTCGCCGGTATAACAACGCCCTGAGCGGATGCCACAAGGCGCACGGATGTGACCGCAAACTCTCTTGTGAGCACGATCATCACTATCCATATACTGCACCAGCCTTCACGCATAAAGGCGAGCAGAGCGGCAGTGGTGAGCATTTTATCGGCAAGCGGATCGAGCAGTTTGCCGAAAACGGTGATTATGTTACGCTTTCTCGCTATCTTGCCGTCGAGCATATCGGTAATCGAGGCAATGGAAAACACCGCCAAAGCCGCAAGATAGTGATACGGAAACTCGATGAGCATAAGTGCAAGATAAATCGGTGCTAAAAACATTCTGATAAGAGTAAGCCTGTTCGGCAGATTAAGTTTTCCCATATTTTTCTCCTTTCGGAATGTTACTTTGCTTTTCCGAGCAAATCGTATTCATTAACGCCGAGAATTTCGACATCGACAAATTCGCCCTCTCTGACATAATCGGATGAGGTGAAGATAACCTTGTTGTCAATATCGGGGGCATCCATATACGAACGACCCGAATATGTATCGGTGTAGCTATCGTAATCCTCGACAAGGACTTTTAAAGTTCTTCCGACAGCGGAGTTGTTCTTCTCGTTCATTATCTCATACTGGTCCTGCATAATGACTTCGGCTCGGCGTGACTTGACATCATCATCCACCTGACCGTCAAGCTTTGCTGCCGGAGTACCCTCCTGCGGCGAATACTCAAAACAACCCAGACGGTCAAATTCCTGCTCATTGACAAAGCGTGCAAGGCTCTCAAATTCAGCCTCACCCTCACCCGGGAATCCGACAATGAATGTGGTGCGTATAACAATATCGGGCATACGCTCACGAAGCTTTGCTATGACCTGAGTGGTCTGTTCACAGGTGCTGTGGCGGTTCATCGCCTTTAATATATTATCGTCTGCGTGCTGAAGCGGCAGATCTATATAATGGAGAACTTTCGGTTGGCGTGCCATAGTGTCAATAAGCTCGTCCGTAACCTTGTCGGGATAGCAATAAAGCAAACGAATCCACTCGATACCGTCTATCTCGCACAGTAAATCGAGCAGATGAGCAAGTCTATACTCGCCGTAAAGGTCGATTCCGTAGCTCGAGACATCCTGTGCTATGAGCACAAGTTCCTTGACACCCTTTGCCGCAAGAGTCTTTGCCTCTTCGACTATGCTCTCCTCATCACGGCTTCTGAATCCGCCTCTGATATAAGGAATAGCACAATAAGTGCAGCAGTTTGAGCAGCCCTCGGCTATCTTGAGATACGCCCAATAATCGGGGGTGGTGAGCACTCGCTCGCCGCACATGGGCAGGTTCTTCTTATCGGGGAAAACGGTCGTCTTTTCGCCGTTTAAAACATCCTCGACAATCTTTGCTATATCGCCGTTTGCACCGATACCCACCACAGCGTCAACCTCGGGAATCTCCTCGAGAATCTCTTCACGATAACGCTCGGCAAGACATCCGGTAACTATAACAGCCTTAACTATACCGTCATTTTTAAGTCCGACCATCTCGAGTATGGTGTCAATTGCTTCCTGCTTTGCGGTATCTATAAAAGCGCAGGTGTTAACTATAACGGCATCAAGGCGGTCAAAATTTTCCGCATTTTCAAATCCGGCATTTTCAAGCTTTGCAAGCATCAGCTCGCCATCCACCTGATTCTTTGGGCAGCCGAGAGATACGAATAAAACTCTTCTCTTCTTCATCAAACAGTCGTTCCTTTCGTTTGGATGATTAAATTATATTATACACTGCTTTTTCGATTTTTTATATACTAATCGGAAAAATATTCATCCTCATCATATTCGTCGCCTGCCTGGCGCATCGCAGTACGAATCTCCGAATAGCCGTAACCCATTCTGATAAGGGCGTTAAAGGTACGCCGTCTCCCCTTTTCGTCCGAAAATCTGCCACGGTACTTTGTGTTGAGCAGTTCGGTTATGCGCTCAACATCGTCACCCTCAAGCTCCTGCGTACACGCCGAGATTATATCTCTGTCAACCCCACGCTCACGAAGCGCCTGTTCAATACGGCGTTTACCCATATTCCGACGCTCGTACATCTCCTCCGCCAGATTGCGGGCATAGCGTTCATCGTCAACATAGCCGAGTTCTTCAAGCCGTTCAACCGCCTCACGAGCAAACTCCGTGCCCGACCGCCTCGCCACCTTGCGTTCAAGTTCCTTTGCCGAATGGTCCCTGCGAGAGAGAATATCTACCGCCGCATTAAATGCACGGCAGGAGCCTGCCGCCTCGCAAA
>CAZFZW010000118.1:0-4478 GCA_964523465.1 uncultured Clostridium sp.
TGATGGCTAACCGCAATGCACTCATTTCCGATATGGTGGATGACGGCGTTGAGCTGGCAATAGTTTCTCACTATGGCAGACCTGTTATCCCGGTGTATGAGAATGCGGATTTCACAGGTGATGGCGTTCTCGAGACATATGAGACTTCCGGCTATGCAACAGTTGCAAAGTACGGTGAGACTCTCGGTGATGATTATGTGGCAGTAAATGAAAAGTATCTCTCACCCGACAGATGCGTTGACCTTTCAACCGCCATTTTCCCCGAGTATACTTATATGATAAAGGGCGCACCCCACGTCGCCTGCACTTACGGTACTGATTACAGCTACTTCTTCCTGTGGCTTGTCAGCTACGACGGGGACGACTTCTACGCCGGCGTAAGCGAGGATTATCCGCAGTTTATGCTCTCCGCTGCAGACCAGCATCTGAGCAAGTGGAACTAATCGAATAAACCGAATCTAAAGGGACATTCTTTGAAAAAAGAGTGTCTCTTTTTGTGTTGCCTGCATGTAAAAAGCTCCGTGCGTATTTGCACGGAGCTTTTGTACTGCTTGTTTCGATTAGAATGTTATCTTAATATTGACCGTACCGCTTGTCGGCTTGATTATGAGCTTTGCGGCACCGTCTTTAAGGTCGAGCTGTTCATACTCACAGCCCTCCACCGATTTTGCGGTTTTGTGGATGTATATTTCAGTCGGAGCGGTGCAGTTCGTATCTGCCTCAAAGCTGAGATTGAATTCCTGAGCAGCTGCATCAAATCCGTAAGAGTTGAGCCTGCCGCCGACTGCCACGGGATGCGGACGGCTGAGTACCTTCATAAGCGGACTGTTGAACATATTGTCAACATAGTGCCAATATGTAAAGCCCCACTTGTGTTTCTCAAAGAAGTTGACAAGGTACTCTATGTGCGGAAGCCAGTCTTCGCCCTCGCCGCCGAAGCCGCCCCATTCGCCGACGAGCACGGGGGAGTCAAGTCTTTCCTGTGTCTTGGCATGCTGCTCGAATATAGCACCCACACGGTCGTTGCTTGCGTATTTGTATTGCGGAGTATCGACCATGAAATCATATCCGTGAGGGGTGAAGCAGAAATTCTTCTCTCGCTCGCCGTTGACTTCTATCGCAGGAGTGGAGCAGGGGATGCAGGTGTTTGACCAATAGCAGTTCTCCATAACGAGAACGCCCTTGTCCGTAACCTCTCTGATTGCTGATGAAACCTTGTTGATGAATGGCGAATACTTCTCTGTGTCGAATTTGCTGACATATTTGTATCCTGCCTTGTACGCAACATCGGTAAGTACATCGCCTGTTATCTGATCGAGATACTTTACTTCGTCACGACGCTGTTTGTTGAGAAAATCACTGACAAGCTTTGTACACTTGACACGCTTATCGGTGAGCACTGTTCCGACAGCGGTTGTGATGAGCTTCTTGAAGAGTTTGCCGCCGTCCGAGCCGAGGAAAGGCTCGTTTAACATATCAAAACCGAAGAGAGCAGGGTGGTCAGCAAAGCGGACAGCAATGTGCTGCCACATTTCAGCAAACCAGTCGATAAGTCCCTTGCCGTTGTATTCACGGTTGTTCCAGAAATTATCAAATGCTCTGTGAGTTGTTTTGCCCCAGAAATATCCCTCTGCCCAGACAAACTTTGTCTTTGCCGTCTTGAGACCGTCTGTGATAGTTGCCCATTCGGGCGCACCGTCACCGCAGGCATCGTAGCAGTATGCGGAATACAAGTCCTGATGTATGTCGAACAGAACATAAACTCCGTGGGCGGCACACAGGTCGAATATGCGGTACATGTCGTCGAGATATTCATCGTTATATTTGCCCGGCTCGGGCTCTATCGTGCTCCATGTAGTACCCAAACGGATGAGGTCAAGACCTCTTGCGGTCATGTCATCAAGAAATTTGTCGTCGATGACAAATCCGAATTTGTTGTCGTCACACGATTTGCGTTTATCAACGATGTTTACGCCGTAAAAAATACGCTCTCTGCCGAACTCATCAATAAAGCTTCGCTTTTCGGTAAGTATACGCTCCATAGTGCTCTCCTTGTGGTATATTTTAATTTAGTATATAATATTTTCTCTTTTTAGGCAAGAGCTTAAAGAAAATACAACCGGATTTTTGAGCTTAATTTATATATAAATGATAAAATTTTAAAAATTGACGAGATTGCTATTGTAAAAATCGCCAATAAATGTTATTATGCAATTGTAGTTAATCAGATTTAAGGAGATTAAATATGAAAAGACACGCTTTACTCAGAATATTAAGTGCAATGATGTGCCTTGTGCTTGTGCTCGGTACGCTGTGCCTGCCTGCATTTGCCGAAAACGGCACTACCGCCGAAAAACGCAGTGCATTTACAAGCGAGGATATGTTGCACACCAAAGGCAAGAAGATCTACAACGAACGCGGCGAAGAGGTCGTCCTCAGAGGTGTCAACCTCGGCGGCTGGCTTATCAACGAGAGCTGGATGACGCCTGTTGAAAACTCGGAGGATAATATTACTACCCTCGAGATACTCACCGAGAGATTCGGTCAGGAAAAAGCTTACGAGCTTATTAACACTTACGAGGACAACTGGATAACGGAATATGACCTCGACAATATTGCCGATATGGGCTTTAACTGTGTGCGTGTTCCGTTCTGGTTCCGCAACTTCTATTATGATGACAAGGGCACAAAGATTCTCGACGAAAACGGCGAGTGGGATTTCAGCCGTCTTGACTGGATTGTTTCCGAGTGCTCGAAGAGAGGCCTCTATGTTATCCTCGACCTGCACGGCGCACCCGGCTATCAGAGCAACAAGGATCACTGCGGCAAGGTCGGCGACTGCGGACTGTTCAAGATGACCAGTCAGGCAGAGGAGTGGAGAAAACTCACAATAGAGCTTTGGGTTGCAATAGCTACTCGTTTCAACGGCAACCCGGCAGTTGCGATGTATGACCTGCTCAATGAGCCTAACTGCGATGTCAACTCTTATCTCGAGAAGAACAACCTTATGACGATTTCCGTATATAACCGTCTTTATAAGGCCATCCGCAAGGTTGACGCAGACCATATAATGACAATGGAGGGCATCTGGAGACTTTACAATCTTCCTGCTCCGTGGTTCATCGGTTGGACAAATGTTGTCTATCAGCTTCATCTTTACAACAACAGCGACCTTGAGTTCAAATTCCTGACATTCTTTGCAAAGCTTTATCCCTACAATGTGCCGCTTTACATAGGCGAGTTTAAGCCTATGGGCACTGCAACATGGGATTGTGTGCTTGGTATTTTCAACAAGTCTCATTTCAGCTGGACTATCTGGTCATATAAAGGCTTCGGCTACGGTGCAGACACATCCGACTGGTTTATTATGGGCAGCAAGACCGGCGACGGAAGAGCTGACATTATAAACGACAGCTTTGAGACTATCAAGGAAAAGTGGGGCTCGGCAATGCGTACGGACGAGAACTTCGTCAATACCGGACTTTATAATAATCTCAAGGATTTCGTGTAATAACCCAACCTGAATAACAGTAAAAGGAAGATGCCGAGGCATCTTCCTTTTTTGTCGCCTGTATCGAAATCGCAAATTTTACCTGAGGGAGGAAATACAGGAGAGTTGAATCTTACACTGAAATCAATTGGACTTGCTAAATATTTTATCCTACAATCGGTCTATCTGTTTGTTTCGGACTTTTGCAGTCTTTCTATCTGTCATCGGAGTTAGGCGGGGAACACACGCACTCGTTGTAAATGTTTGTAAAACGGAATATGCGACAAGGTGTATACAACTTTGGGAGAGCTGTCGCTGTAGGTGACTGAAAGGGGCTTACAGTCGATTTTGATTGATATGCTGTCCGCTGTCGGTAAACAAACTTTTGTGAGTTATCCCTTCCCCAACTCTTTCCTTTTGTTTCTTCTGACTCTGTTTATATGCCGTTCGAAGTCGCCGCTGTTTATAAGCTCGGTCAAAACAAGCTGCTCGAATGTCGGTACGGTGCAGGAATAGAAACCGAGGGTGTCTTGAAATCTTTTTGAAAGTTGCTTTGGCAATACCATGTATGCGACACGCATCGACGGTGAAATTGTTTTTGAAAATGTGTTGAGATATATTACATTGTCAAAATCGGATAGCGTGAAAAGCGTTTCTGTCGGCTTTGATGAGATTGAAAATTCGGAGTCGTAGTCGGACTCTATAATGAATCGGCTGTTTGTTGCAGACCAGCTTATATACTCGTATCGTTTTGATGCTGATGCGGTAACACCACTCGGAAAGCTGCGGTAGGGGGTGGTATGCAGTACATCTGCATGACAGCTTTTCAGTGCCGTGCCGTCTATGCCGTCATTTGAGAGCGGCAACAGCTCGCATTTGACACCCGATGAGCGATATATCTGCTCAATTTTTTCATATGACGGGGATTCTATAGCATAAGTTTTGTCCTGCCCGAGGAGTTTTACTATCAATCCGTATAGATATTCTG
>CAZFZW010000119.1:0-4446 GCA_964523465.1 uncultured Clostridium sp.
TGTGCATAGTTTTCTTTTTCGGTAAGCTGTCGTCTTGCGTCAAGCAGCGGCTTTATGCTTCTGATATACTTCGACTTGTCGTTGACAAGCTTTTTGACTGTTCTCTTTTTCTCAAGCTGCTCGGAGAAAGTATTCTCGGGCAGAGCCTCGGCTGCCTTGAAAGCATCCTCGGACGGCTCAACGATATTCTCGGGCGAGCCGTAGAACTTGACGAGTGCTTTTCTTGCGTTCTTGAGCGAACGGGCGAAGGTTATTGCATCGTTTCTTATCTCACGCTCCTCGTGTGTGCTCTTGGGCAGAGCCTTTGCATCACGCATAACGGAGGAGTCGTAGCCGTAGATTCCCTCGTAGCCTGCCGCTGCAAGTGCGGCGGAACGCTCAACCTGCTTTTTGATACGCAGGGTGCTGTATTTGTTCATCTCGTCGATGATGAAATCGCAAACGGAAATGTCCTCGTTGAGACGGCTGAGTTCCCTGTTGGTTTTCTTTGCCGCCTTGACTGCCTGCTTGCGAGCAGCCTTGTCGTCGGACGAAGCCTTCGCCTCGGCGATTCTGTTGTGTTTGTCCTCTTTACTGCGTCTTTCAAACTCCTTGTGAGCGGCTTTCAGACGGGCAATTTCGCTCTTTCTGAACTCTTTTTCTTCGGCAGTTCTCCTGGGCAGCTTTCTCGCTTTCTTGATGTCGTCCTTTGTAGTCATGTCCGCTCTGTCTTTATAGAGCAGGTTTGCCTCGTCTATTATGTCAATGGCCTCGACAATGCTCTCGTCACGAAGTATGCCGTTGCCGTAGTCCTCGAACATCGCACGGATTTTTAGAACCTTGACGATGCCTTTCTGCTTGGTTTCCGTCAGATCGTAGAAAAGATAGGGGACGAAGTTGAGTGCCGCACCGATAACGGCGGCAATTATGAGAACATCGAACATATCCTCTCTGAACGAGGCGACCTCGAGTACATCGTAGTTGTCCTCAAGACCGAGCATCTGATAAATGGTCGGGAGAACCATGCCGGTGAACATACCGACAAAGCTGCCAATAATGCCGACTGCGCCGAACATTCCGTCGATTCTCTCGCCTGTGTAATACTGCTGATAGTCACGCATATCCGCGTTGATTCCGGGAGAGTAGACTATCGAGAACGAGTTTATGAATCCGTTGAGGTAATAGAGAATTATCAGTGCCGCAAGGTTATTGTAAAGCGGATACAGCAAACCTATGAGCAAAACATTGGCAACATTGCACCAGATGAGCAGATTCCTTTTGCCCAAGACTCTGATTGCCACGGGGCAAAGAAGCATTGCCCAGAGAGCGGCGTTGCCGATAAGCGTTGTCGCAACGCCGTAAAGACCCATTCTGTCGGGATAGGCGTAAATGAATGTCCAGCCTATTATAACGCCCACAGCACTCTCGAGGAATCCGAGCCAGCCTGCCAGTGAGGTTATCCAGAAGTATTTGTTCTTAGCAACGGCACGGAATGCGTCGCTGAACTTGAACTGTGTAACATGGCTTTCCGCAACGATTATTCTCTCACGGGTGCCGACATATGCCACATAGGACAGCAGCAGACCGACAACGGCAACGAGAGGATGGATTATGCGGTAAGTGGTGATGGAGTTGAGTCCGCCGGTGAGAGTCGAAAGCATCGGCACAAACAGTCCTGTCAGCGACGGTGCCATGGAGTATATTATCGACGAGACCGAAACAATGTCGGTTCTTTCATGCGAATTGGGCGAAATAACATTGGCAAGGTCTGTATACGCCTGCTGGAAGAAGGGATAGAAGCACTGCAAAAGGTTGTAGCACACAAAAACGGAAATGACCTTTTGCATATAGGACATCGTCTCATACGGCAGCCAGACGAAAACAACCGACAGTATAACCGTCGGGATTCCCGTTATGGCAAGCCAGGGACGGAATTTGCCCGATTTGAACCTCGCACTGTCGATTATGTACGAACGGCCTATCGTTATGCCGAAGCCTATTATAGTCGATGCCACAGCCATGTACTGCAAGTGCATCGGCTTTATGCCTATGGTGTTTCCCACGAGGAAGCTCGTAGCGGACAGAGCAATGAGCGAGCAGAAGTATATTACGAACTGAACGCCCATGCCGCCTATACCGTAGGCGATTATCTCTTTATATGAGACATATTTGCCAAGCGGCGGTGTTTTCCAGTGCAGCAGGACATTGTTTACAGTCGAGCTGACTTTTTCCTTGATATTGTTTTGTGCCATTTCAACTCTCCTTAGTCTCCCTGTATGAACAGGGACTTAATAGACAAAATGCATAAAAGCTTTTACCATTATAACAAAAAACCTATCATCTTGCAATAGTCAAAATCCTGCTGAAAACAAAAAATAATTTCACTCGGGCAACATATAGCTTGAAAAAAATCCCCGATTGTGGTAAAATACACAACAGAAAAATTCCAGAGGTGACTGTCGTGAAAAGACCTAAGATTATTGCTCACAGAGGTGCAAACCGCTTTGCTCCTCAGAACACGATACCCGCATTTGAGAAAGCTCTCGAGTTGGGTGCGAACGGAACCGAGACCGATGTCCATTCAACGAAGGACGGCTATATCGTCATTTGCCACAATGATACTGTTGACGAAATGTCAAACGGAACGGGTGCAATAGGCGATTATATGCTTGAGGACATCCGCAAGCTCGATTTCGGTGTCAAGTTCTCAAAAGATTTCGAGGGCACTCCGCTGCCGACTCTTGAAGAGTATCTCGAGTGTATGCAGACGGGCGATAAGCTTGAGATTATGAACATCGAGATTAAACCGAGTGAATATGACAGAGCGGATATTGTCAAAAAGACGATAGATGCGGTCAAGGCTCACGGCCTGTTTGACAAGCTCCTCATTTCGAGCTTTGACTATAAGATGCTTATTGAGGCAAAGAAATACGAGCCTGCGTGTCAGACTGCATATCTCTATCCCATTTATGCACAGATACTCACAAGATGGTTTGTTCAGCCTCTCGGACTTGCAAAGAAGATAGGCTGCAACGCCATGCATCCGCATCAGGCATTTGTGACAAAGAGCCTTATCAGAAGAGCGCATAAGGCGGGTATGAAAGTAAACGCATGGACGGTAGATGAGGAAAAGGATATAATCAAGATGCTCAAAAAAGGCGTTGACGGTATAATTACCGATTGTCCCGACTATGTCGAGTCCGTAGTTGATAAGTACCTCGCAGAGCATAAGTAATAAACCGCATTAACATTAATAAAAACAGAAAGGGCAGGGTAGCCGATAAAGCACACCCTGCCCTTTTTACTTTTACTTATTCTTCAGTGCCCTTACACATTCCTTGAATATTTCGCCTCGCTGCTGATAGCATTTGAACATACCCCAGCTTGCACACGCAGGTGAGAGCAGTACGCAGTCACCGCTTTGGGCGTATTCTGCGGCAAGTGTTACGGCCTCTTCAAGTGTATCAACGAATCTGTACGCCTTGAATCCTGCTTTGTCACAGGCGGCGGCAATGTCATGCTTCGTCTGTCCTATGAGCAAAAGCTTCTTGACCCTGCCCTCAAAGGTCGATACCCATTCGTCGTAGCTCGACTTCTTGTCATATCCTCCGCCGATGAGCACGGTCGGCGAGGGCATGGCGCATACGGCTTTTATCGCCGCATCGGGGTTTGTTCCTTTGGAGTCGTTGTAATATTTTACGCCGTTTATCTCTTCGACAAACTCAATTCTGTGCTCGACCGCCGTGAATTCCTTTATTCCCAGGTGTATGGTCTCAAGCGGCACACCCATAGCGTGCGTTATGGCAATTGCCGCCATGATGTTCTCATAGTTGTGCATACCTACAATGCTCGTGTCCTTGGTTGTGCACACTTTGGTTTCTGTGCCGTTTTCTCTTATTATTATCGTGTCACCACGCAGGAAAACTCCGCTCTCAAGCTCGTCTGTTGAGCTGAAAAATACTACCTTGCAGGGTGCATTTTTGCCGAACTCACGCAAAACGGGATCGTTGTAGTTGAGCACGCAGAAGTCGTTTTTGTCCTGATTTTTTGTTATCGATTCCTTTATTGCGATGTAGTTTTCTATCGTCTTGTGTCTGTCTAAATGGTCTGGCGTGATGTTGAGTATTGCGGTTACATGAGGTTTGAAAGTTACCATTGTCTCAAGCTGGAAACTGCTTATTTCGGCAACTGTTACGCTGTTGTCCTCGCTCTCAAGTGCATAGCCTGTGTAGGGTATCTCGATGTTTCCGACGAGCAGAGCCTTCTTTGTGTGCCGTCTCATGATGTCGTATGTCAGCGAGGTTGTTGTGGTCTTTCCGTTTGTGCCCGTTATGCCTATGACGGTCCCTTTGTCGTATCTGTAGGCAAGCTCTATCTCGCCCCAGACGGGGATGTTGTGTTTAGCTACCGCCTGCATTATCGGCTTGTCAAGGGCAATGCCGGGACTGACAACGCAGATGTCAACGG
>CAZFZW010000120.1:0-4364 GCA_964523465.1 uncultured Clostridium sp.
TACCTGCGGCGATTTCGTCCATGGGCTTGCCCTCGCCGACAAGAGAGATGACCTCGCTCTCGGCGAAAACAGTGCACTGTGCAGTTATCGGAATAGTGTTCTTTGCACTGAGCGAAAGCTTTGAGAACTCGGGCAGGCTCATTTCGAAAGCGTTTGCCATAGCCTCATAGAATCTGCCGGTGCCTGCGGCGCACTTGTCGTTCATGGCGAAGTTCTTAACTGTGCCGTCGGTGTCAATGGAGATACCCTTGACATCCTGGCCGCCGATGTCGATTATAGCCTTGACCTCGGGGTTGGTTACATGAACGCCCATTGCATGGCAGCTTATCTCGGAAATGTTTTCATCGGCAAAGGGGACTTTGTTTCTGCCGTAGCCTGTACCGATGAGGTAGGAAAGCTCCTGCGCTGAACCAAGGTCACTTACCTGTGCAACGGCATCGTCAAGTGCAATCTGAGCACTTGCAACGGGGTTTATCTTGCTTCTGTTTGTGACATTTGCGACCATCTCGCCGTTTTCGTTGAGAATTACGCATTTTGTGTATGTAGAGCCTACATCGCATCCACCGAAATATTTCATTGTATTTATCTCCTTTACCAAGCTAAATCGTCTTCAAAATCGAGAAGTGACTCGTCAACAGGCTTTTCCTGCAGGACGGTTTGCATATATTTGTTGACCTGCTCACGCATATCGCGCCTTGAAATGGTTCTCGGATCCATAAGATCCTGCTTGACCCAGATGAAGTTTATGTTGCGCTCACGAGCCTGGTCGTCGAATATACCTGTCAGACCGTCCATGCCCTTGCAGGAGATCTGGTCGTACATGATAACAGTGTCGGCGTTATACTCCTCGACAATGCGCCAAAGCTCATCGACAACATTGCGGTAGCCGCCCTTTGTGTGCTTTCTCATGATGGAACGCTGATAAGTCTTTGCGAGGTCTTTGAGCGACTGCTCTTTGTCCTCTGTGTCGATTTCAAGGTAGGAGATCATTGTCTCCATGTCCATGACAACATTCATGCCCCAGCAGTTTTCAAGCCAGTTTGCAAAGCTTGTGTAGTAGTTTGCAGGGCAGCTCCAGACAACCGCTCTGTGGCGCATTTCCTTGGAAACGGGGGTCTGCTTTTCGTATGCCTTCATCATTATCTTGTTGACCTTCTTGTCAACCTTGAGGAACTTCTCATTTGAGCCGCCCGAAAGGTTGAAATAGAAGATTCTGTACAGCCAGAAGCAGGCACCTGTCATCTGCGGGAACGGAGTCTTGTTTATGTCCCACTTCTGACGCTCATATTCGAGCTGTGCGTTATAGTCCTTCATTCTTGAGAAGTATGCATCCCAGTCGAACTTCTCGCCGGTCTGATCTTCGATGAACTTGATGAGAGCTTTTATCTCATCGACTGCGTACTCCTGAACATCCTCGCCGTTATAGCGAAGCGGAACGCCGAAGCAGTGGGTGGGCAGCTGCAATCTTCTGTCAAGGAAGGTCGAGTTCATTATCGAGCCGTCGCAGGGCATATTCGTGCCTATCATGCAGCAGCCCATCTTGGGATAGTCATCCTCGATCGCCACACCGGCCTCTGCACTGGGCAGGGGGCAGACGTCTGCGGGAACACCGAAGCTCTCGGTGACTTCGAGGTAAGGGGGAGTTATCTGCTGATCGACCATGGAGGACAGGAAGATGGGCAGAGTCTGAAGCGGCATGGGAATAAGATTCGGGAATCCCATGAACACCTCGTTGGGAACGATTTCGTCAGTCAGCACGATACGCTTTGAGAGCTTGTTGCCGGGATTTATCTTTTCATCCGCACGGAATGAGATGTTGATAAGCTTTGTCGTGTGTTTGACTATCATATTATAGTGCAGGTGTGCCATGCGAAGCTGAGGGCCTCTGAGGCCTGCAACGTGTCTGTCAACAAAAGCGGGGGCGGCAAGATATGATGCCATCCAGCGGTATCTCCACAGACCTTTGACGGTCGAAACGGGAGCTTTAAGTACCATTTTTATCATATCTTTCCAGGTCACGAGCCAACGGTAGTAGTCATACATCGTGTCTTTGAAGCCACGCCATTCCCTGTGCTTGAGCAGGGCAGTGTGCTCTTTATAGAGCTTGCCGTATTCAGCCATTTTCCTTGGCACTCCTTTCTTTCTGGATCTTCTTTATCTCGAGACTTTCCACAAATGCCTGTACTCGGGTGCGAAGCTGACCCGATGCGGAGGCTGTGTACTGGCGGTCAACTGCGGCGGTGGGTACGCCGTAGTCATTGAGCATAACATACGATGCCAATGCTCTTTCATATCCCCAATATTCGCAGAATTTGAGCTGCTCATACAAAACGCCGTCTGCATGGTAGTCGTCAACGAGCTTTTTAACATAGTCCCGTCTCTCCTGAACTTTTTCGTGGCTCATGAATCTCGGGCACTGGCTTGTCTTGAGGTAGTGCAGACAGATTTGAGTCAGCACATCTTCGTCGCTGTTTATCTTTATCTCCTGTCTGCCGGGCAGAGCGCCGAAGCAGAAACGGTCTGCGACGACGAGCGCACCGCTGTCCTCGATAAGCGAGGTAAATTCCGGGTCGTCCATCTCCGAGCCGACAACGACTATCTTTGCCCTGTAGTTTTTCTTTGCGTCCGGTTCACGGGTTTTCAGTTCCTCTGCGGTCTCTCTGAGTGCAGGGAGAATAAGCGACTTCGGACAGCAGTAGGAGACAAGATTGAGGATGTGATATTCATATCCCGTGATTCTCGGATTCTCCTCTTTTCTGTATTCACCGATCTCTGTCAGTATGCGGCAGACCTCGTTGTGCTCCTCAACAGCCTTGAGCAGAGCCTCGTCTGAGGTGTCAACGCCGTAGACGGAAGAGAGCATATCGAGAATCTTCACTCTCGTCTGGTGAACATAATGCTTTAATGTGTGCTCCTCGATTTTAAACGGAGCATCGAGGAATGTGACAAAGAACTTGTCGTTGGGCACTAAGTTGAGCAGCTCAAAATGCTCGGCAGCTCTGTTCATTTCGGAACAGGTTTCGGAGGCTAAAAGTGCATTGAGGAAATTGTAGCCGCCCTCAATGGCACGCTCGAGGATAGCCTTTGAATAGCCGCAGACAAAGTTGCTCATATAATATGTAGCAATGTCGAGTGAGCCTGTTCTCGGAGCACGAAGTCTTACCGAGAAGCAGTTTCCGCAGTTCAAAAGTACCTCGGGAATGTGATAGCAGGTATAGCCGAGGGCTATGCCGCCGTCGTTCTTCGCTTTTTGCACAAGGTCGTTGTTTGCCTCCTGCAAAAGATTTTCAAATTCGTACAGATGCTTTAAATCTCTCATTTTCAGATCACCCCAAATTTCTCAAGAGCTTCTCTTGCACCTCTGACGACTTCGGAATCGTCGGGAAGTGTTGTTATATTTTTACCCTCGATGTCATAGATAACGAGGTTTTTGTCGCTCTTAATATAGGACAAAACGGGAATACCGTTTGTGTTGATGTGGTCGATAACGCTCTCGTCCGGCAGCCTGTTGACGATAACGCCGATTTTTTTGTACATCACAAGCTCGTCGGCGACACTCTTTATGGTCGAGATGACCTGCGTGCCCTTCTTGCTCGCATCGGTTATCAAAAGCAGGTGAGAGACCTTTTCCATAACACGGCGGTTTATTTGCTCAATACCTGCCTCACCGTCGATTACAACATAATCGAAGTCGGCGGAAAGGATGCTGATAACCTCTTTTAAATATGAGTTTATCTTGCAGTAGCAACCGGCACTTTCGGGTCTGCCGACAGCGATGAAAGCAAAGCCGTCAGTCTCAACAAGTGCATCGAATATCTTGTATTTCGCATCTCCGAGCAGTTCGATTGCGGCTTTTGTGTCGCCGCCCTCAACGGACGAGACTATCTCCTTTCTTATGTCGTCGATAGTCATCTTGACATCTATTCCGAGTGCCGTTGACAGACCCACGGCGGGGTCAGCGTCTATTGCGAGTATCTTTTTGTCGGGATGACTTTCGACAAGAAGCTTCACAATAGCGGCGGAAATAGAAGTTTTCCCTACGCCACCTTTGCCCGAAAGAGCAATGATGGTTGCGTTGTTATCCATACAAACTCTCCTAATATATAATGTAATTATATTGTAACAAACCGCAACCGTTCTTTCAATATCAAAAACAAGTTTATTTTGTGCCAATGTTCCGAAAAGACTAAAAGAAACGGGTGTTGAAAAGTTTTTGAAGAAAAAGTTAAAAAAATTGAAAATAAGTCTTGACATAAGACGAAATTTATAGTATATTAGTCTGCGTCGTCGGACGAAAGACCGACCGACCTGGGAGCATAGCTCAGCTGGGAGAGCACTTGCCTTACAAGCAAGGGGTCACAGGT
>CAZFZW010000121.1:0-4329 GCA_964523465.1 uncultured Clostridium sp.
CACACGCCGTATTCAAAATCAACGCTTTAAAGCAGGGTTTGAAAGTTTTTTGAGAAAGTCAGCACAACACATTTATAAAATTTTTCTCAACTAACAGTTGCAATCGATTGATTGTTCCATATGCATATTTTGAGCAGCTTCAGTACTAACAAAAGACAGATGCCTGTTGACATCTGCCTTTTGTTATTTACAGCTTTTCCACAGCCTCAACTGCGGCCTTTACATACTCGTCTCCGACAAGCTCTGCCGCTCCCTTATCGACAAGGGCTGCGGTCTTTTCCTCCATGGGGATTCTGCCGAGCACGGGCACGCCGAGTTCCTCGGCAATCTCGTCAATGTGGCTCTCGCCGAACACCTTTATCTGTCTGCCGCAGTCGGGGCAGAGAACATAGCTCATGTTCTCAACAAGTCCGAGCACAGGGATGTTCATAAGCTTTGCCATATTGAACGCTTTCTTGACGATCATTGTAACAAGATCCTGCGGAGTTGTGACAATGATTATTCCGTCTACGGGCAGGCTCTGGAATACGGTCAGCGGCACATCGCCTGTTCCGGGAGGCATATCGACAAACATATAGTCAACATCGCCCCAGACGACCTCAGACCAGAACTGCTGGATAACTCCTGCTATAACAGGGCCTCTCCACACAACGGGAGCATCCTCTTTTTCGAGCAGAAGATTTACGGACATTATCTTTATGCCGGTCTTGCTCTCCATGGGGAGCAGTCCTCTCTCGTCACCGACGGCATTGCCGTGCAGGCCGAACGACTTCGGTATAGACGGGCCTGTTACATCGGCATCCATAACGGCGGTTGCGTGGCCTCTTGCCTGCATTGCACTTGCGAGCAGGCTGGTCACGAGCGACTTTCCTACGCCGCCCTTGCCGCTGACAACTCCTATTACCTTTTTAACGTTGCTGAACTGTCCGCAGGGCACACGCAGGTCCTTGCTCTCCGAGCACTTTGACGAGCAGTTTGAGCAATCATGATTGCAGCTTTCACTCATTTTTGAACATTCCTTTCAACTTATATATAAATAGTATGGTTAACTTGCGAAGAATTTTTCAATAAGCATCAGCAGTCCGTATATTATCGGCTGATGAACAATGTATATGATAAGTGCGTGCCGTCCGAGGAAGCACAGTGCTTTTGAACGCTGACGGTAAGAGAACGCCGGAAATCTGCCGCTTTGAGCATATACACCCAAAAAAGTGCCTGCCAAAAACATAAATGTGTTGGGCAGCAGGGCAAAATAATCGGCGGAATAAAACGACGAATTGAAAAAGCCGAGCGGCATAAAGTAGTTCGTCCTGTAAAGCTCCGAAGGCAAAGTAAATGTCTTTATCCCGGCAAGTCCGACATATCCGGCAGACACTCCATAGGTCAAAAAGTAACAGAGCATACAGAGAATAAATCCGAGGATGGGGTTTACTTTATCAAGTCCCTTTTTCGCCAGAGAGAATATGAGCATCGACACCGAGAGCAGATGCAGTATACCGAAATATATCTGCGCACCCTCTATCTTCATCATCGGCAGTATGACCGCCGTGACAAAAGTCAGTCCGAATGCAATGAACAGCAGGCGCACGCCTCTTTTTGTGTTGTCGTGCGACAGGCGTGAGGATATGCCCGAGATTATTATAAACAGTGCCGCAAAAAACGGCTCGGCGGGCATAAAAAATTCGAGCAGCTTTGTGCCCGTAGTCATGCCGAAAAACTCGGACATACAGTAAAACGCATGATAAAACACCATGCAGAACACCGCAAGACCCCGAAGCTCATCGAGCAGATATATTCTTTTCTTCGCAGTTGCAGCCACGGCCATCCTCCTTCGCGCAGACGATACAGTAAATTATATTTTATCATACTTGCCCCAATTTGCAAGCCTTTCTTGACAATAGGTATGCTTTCGCCGTATAATTTTAGCATATCATATAAAGGATGGGTAAATTATGAAGAACACCTATGAAACTCCGCTCAACTCACGCTATGCGAGCGAGCAGATGAAATATATCTTTTCACCCGACTTCAAATTCAAAACCTGGCGTAAGCTCTGGATAGCTCTTGCCGAGAGCGAAAAAGAGCTGGGTCTTAGCATAACCGACGAGCAGATAGCAGAGCTCAAGGCTCACGCCGATGACATCAATTACGATGTTGCCGCCGCAAGGGAAAAAGAGGTAAGGCACGATGTTATGTCCCATGTATATGCCTACGGTGTTCAGTGCCCCACAGCAAAACCGATAATTCACCTTGGTGCAACCTCATGCTATGTCGGCGACAACACCGATGTCATTGTTATGCGTGAAGCCATGCTGCTTATTCGCAAGGAACTTGTCAACCTCATCAGCGTGCTTGCGAAGTTTGCTGTGGAGTATAAAGATATGCCCTGCCTTGCGTTTACTCATTTTCAGCCGGCACAGCCTACCACAGTCGGCAAGCGTGCGGCTCTCTGGCTCAACGAATTCCTGCTTGACCTGCAAAATCTCGAGTTTCAGCTCACTCAGTTAAAGCTTCTCGGTTCAAAGGGAACCACAGGCACTCAGGCATCGTTTATGGAGCTGTTTGACGGCGACACCGAAAAGGTCAAGGCACTCGACGGCAAGATAGCCGAGAAGATGGGCTTTGATTCCTGCTTTGCGGTCTCGGGTCAGACTTATTCGAGAAAGCTCGACTATCAAATGCTCACGGTGCTGTGCGGTATCGCAATGTCGGCAACCAAATTTTCAAACGACATTCGCCTGCTCCAGCATATGAAAGAGATAGAAGAGCCGTTCGAGAAGCATCAGATAGGCTCGTCCGCCATGGCATACAAGCGCAACCCCATGAGAAGTGAGCGAATCGCATCGCTTTCAAGATACATCATTGCCGATGTGCAAAACACCGCTATGACCTCCGGCGCACAGTGGTTTGAGCGTACCCTTGACGACTCGGCCAACAAGCGTCTGAGCGTGCCCGAGGCTTTCCTCGCCGCAGATGCGGTTATCGGCCTTTGCATAAACGTTGCGGACGGTCTTGTGGTCTATCCCAAGATGATAGAGCGTCATCTGCTCGACGAGCTGCCGTTCATGGCAACGGAAAACATCATGATGGAGGCTGTCAAGCGTGGCGGCGACAGACAGGAGCTGCACGAGAGAATCAGAGTTCACTCCATGGCTGCCGGCAGAGTTGTCAAGGCAGAGGGCGGCAAGAACGACCTGCTTGACAGAATCGCCGCAGACGAGGCGTTCGGTGTAACCCGTGAGGAGCTTGACAAGATTATGAAGCCCGAAAATTTCGTAGGCAGAGCACCTCAGCAGACGCAGGAATTTGTTGACAACGAGATAAAGCCCGTGCTTGACAAATACGCCGACCTGCTCGGACTTGATGTTGAAATTAAGGTATAATATGGAAAAGCTCAAATCGATAATCAAAAAGATAATCAACAAAGAAACTGTACTGTATATTGTGTTCGGTGTGCTGACAACGCTTGTCAACTTCGTTGCGTTCAAGCTCTTCACGGTGCTGTTCGTCAGCGTTTCCTCGGGAATAGGCGTACACATCTCAAACGTGCTCGCATGGGTCATCGCTGTGGCGTTTGCATATGTCACGAACAAGCTCTTCGTTTTCGAGAGCAGGAGCTGGAAAGCGAATGTCATCGCAAAAGAGATTCCCTCATTTGTTGCGGCAAGGCTCTTTTCACTTGGCGTTGAAGAGCTGGGACTCATCGTCTTTGTCAACCTTTTGCACTTTGACGAAAAGACATTCACCGTACCCGTCATAGACTTTGCCCTCAGCGGCGAGATGACGGCAAAGCTCATTCTTGCCGTGGTTGTCGTGATACTCAATTATTTCTTCAGCAAACTCGTCATCTTCAAGAAGAAAAATGACAGCGAACCCGAAACCGCAAACGGCGACTGAAATACCGTTTACCGTCAAAGCAAACCGCTCCTGTCAGGCAGTTATCGCCCGACAGGAGAAATTTTTTTGAAAAAACTGAACTTTTTCAGTAAAAAGGCTTGCATTTTTTGAAAAAGTGTGTATAATATAATAACGCACTGAGCGAAACAGAATATCGCGGAGTAGAGCAGTTGGTAGCTCGTCGGGCTCATAACCCGGAGGTCACAGGTTCAAGTCCTGTCTCCGCAACCAAAAAATCCGTCCACAAAAGTGGACGGATTTTTCACTTATTCACTATTACTCTTCACTATTCACTGAAAAGTGAACTGAATTTCCATTAAAGTGCGAAGCACTAAAAACGCAAGTGCTGTTTTTTTGCTGCCGTTTCGAATATCGGCTCCCGTCACACACCGCCCTGTGGCAAAGCACAAAGTAACTATCGTAGGTTATTGT
>CAZFZW010000122.1:0-4314 GCA_964523465.1 uncultured Clostridium sp.
ATGAGATAAAGGTCAAGGAGCTTCCCGAGCTTGATGACGAGTTCGCAAAGGATCTTGATTATGATACCGTTGACGAGCTCAAGAAGGGCATTGAGGCAGATATGCTCGCTCATAAGCAGTCCGACGCCGAGAAGGAGTTCGAGGGCAAGCTGATGGATAAGCTTGTCGAGAATGTTGAGGTCGAGGTTCCCGAGGTCATGTATGACACTCAGGCTCAGGAGAACATCAACAACTTCGCTCAGAGACTTGCACAGCAGGGCATAGATGTCGATACTTATCTCCAGTACATGGGCACAGATAAGGCCGACTTTGAAAAGACCATGCGTGAGCAGGCTATTCCTCAGGTTAAGCTCGGTCTCGCTCTTGACGAGATAGCAAAGCTTGAAAAGCTTGAGGTCACTGCAGAGGATCTTGAGGAAGAGTTCAAGAAGCTCGCAGAGATGTACGGCATGGAAGTCGAGAAGATAAAGAGCCTTATCGCCGAGGATCTGCTCAAGTCAGACCTGCTCAAGGAGAAGGTTGTAAAGTTCGTTGTTGACAATGCAAAGGCACTCAAGCCCGGCAAGAAGCCTGCTGCAAAGAAGGCTCCCGCAAAGAAGACCGCTGCCAAGAAGGCAGAGGGCGAGGAAGCAGCCGAGAAGAAGCCTGCCGCAAAGAAGACCACCAAGAAGGCAGCCGCAGACAAGGGCGAGGCAGAGGCTGAGAAGAAGCCCGCTGCAAAGAAAGCTCCTGCAAAAAAGACTGCTGCTAAGAAGGCTGACGGCGAGACTGCCGAGAAGAAGCCTGCCGCTAAAAAGACCACCGCTAAGAAGAAAGCGGAAGATGCTGAATAATTTCAGCCGAGTTACACTATAATTTATCCGTACTGCGATCCCGTCCGGCATTTGTCGGGCGGGCGTGGTATAGGGTCGAAAACCTGTTATTGCTGATAACAAAGGAGGAAAAAGCAATGCCTTTAGTACCTTATGTCGTCGAACAGACCGGCAGGGGGGAGCGTTCTTATGATATTTATTCCCGCTTGCTCAACGACAGAATAATCGTCCTCTCCGATGAGATAAACGACGCTACCGCAAGTGTAGTAGTTGCACAGCTTCTTTTTCTTGAGGGACAGGATGCGGAAAAGGATATAAGCCTTTATATCAACAGCCCCGGCGGTTCAGTCAGTGCAGGACTTGCGATATATGATACAATGCAGTTTATAAAGTGCGATGTCTCCACAATTTGTATGGGCATGGCAGCATCGATGGGTGCATTCCTTTTTGCAGCCGGTGCCAAGGGCAAGAGACTTATTCTGCCCAACAGTGAGGTCATGATTCATCAGCCGCTCGGCGGTGCTCAGGGTCAGGCTACCGAGATAAAGATAGCCGCAGACCACATAATCAAGACCAGAGAGAGACTTAACAGAATTTTAGCTGAGAATATGGGCAAACCGATTGAGTTTGTTGAGCGTGAGACCGAGAGAGACAACTTCCTCACAGCGGAGCAGGCTGTCGAATACGGACTCGCAGATAAAATAATTTACAAGAGATAATTCGGAGGGCTGATATGCCACGAGATGATGATAAGAACAAACAGCTTCGCTGTTCCTTTTGTCAGAAAAAGCAGAGTCAGGTCGAGAAGCTGATAGCAGGCCCGGGCGTGTATATCTGCAACGAGTGTGTTGAGCAGTGCCAGAACATCATATACGATGACGAGCAGCGTTCTTCACGCCGCAAGGATGACCGTCAGGATCGCCAGAGCGATAAGCCGCTGCCCAAACCCAGAGAGATAAAGGAAAAGCTCGATGAGTACGTTATAGGTCAGGATGAGGCGAAAAAAACCCTGAGCGTCGCCGTCTATAACCACTATAAGCGTATAAACGCCGCCAAGGACTCCGATGTTGAGATACAAAAGAGCAACATTATTCTTTTAGGCCCTACGGGTGTCGGCAAGACCATGCTTGCTCAGACTCTCGCCAAGATACTTGATGTTCCCTTCGCAATTGCCGATGCTACCACTCTCACTGAGGCAGGTTATGTCGGTGAAGATGTCGAAAACATTCTTCTCAGAATCATTCAGGCTGCCGATTATGACATTGAGCGTGCTCAGCGAGGAATCATCTATATAGATGAAATCGATAAGATCGCCAGAAAATCCGAGAATCCGTCCATCACACGAGATGTCAGCGGTGAGGGCGTTCAGCAGGCGTTGCTCAAGATAATCGAGGGTACTGTAGCAAATGTTCCGCCTCAGGGCGGAAGAAAGCATCCTCAGCAGGAGTTTATTCAGGTCGATACCTCGAATATCCTCTTCATCTGCGGCGGTGCGTTTGACGGAATCGAAAAGACGATAGAGAAGCGTGTGGGTGGTTCGGCTCTCGGCTTTAACGCCGATGTCAAAGGCAAGAGCGACCTGAAAAAGAGCGACTTGCTCTCACAGGTGGTACATCAGGACCTTGTCAAGTTCGGAATTATCCCCGAACTTGTCGGCAGACTTCCTGTACTCACCTCTCTTGATGAGCTTGATAAAACAGCTCTTGTGCGTATTCTTACCGAGCCGAAGAATGCTATCACCAAGCAGTATAAGGCACTCTTCGAGCTTGACGGCGTTGAGCTTGATTTTGACATGGGCGCACTTGAGGCAATAGCGGAAAAGACGCTTGAGAAGGATACCGGCGCAAGAGGACTTCGTTCGATAATCGAGTCTGTGCTTCAGCCGGTAATGTACGATGTCCCGTCTGACCCGACGATAGAGCGTGTTGCGATAACTTCGGGCTGCGTTGCAAACGGAGTTCCTCCGCTGATTGAACGCAATCCCTCAAACCGCAAACGCACGGTAAATGAATAAAGACACAGACCGAAGAGCAATCTTCGGTCTGCTTTTTTCATAAAAAAACGCACTCGACAAGAGTGCGTTTTGTGGTTAGACGATTTTACTGCTTTTTCTTAAACGGCAGGGATACCTTTGCTTTTTCGTCGCCGTAGTTCATCAGATGCTTTAGTATGACTGTTGCCGACACGAGAACCGAGCCCACGACAAAAGACGGAATGTCGTGGAAGAAAAAGTTGCAAACGGCAAAGATGAATGTCGAAAGTATAACTCTGAACGAATCCGGCTTGACGATAATAACAAGGCTGAATATGGCGGTTATGACTGCCATTCTCAGTACCATAAAGCTGTCGGGGATAAGAGCCAGAAGCACACCGTAAGAGGTGGCGATAGCCTTGCCTCCCTTGAACTTGAGCAACGGCGTGAATGCATGGCCGAGCACAGGTGCTACGATAACAAGGGCAAAGAGCATATTCCTGAAATCCGGCAGGAAGTGCTTTGCGAGAAAAACCGGAACAAAACCCTTGCCTATGTCGAGCAGCAGGCAGAGTATGCCGAGCTTGACGCTGACACAGCGCATAACATTTGTCATGCCGGGATTGTGATCCTCGCCTTTTTCGATGATGTCAACGCCGCAGAAAATCTTAGGGATGAGGTAGCTGTACATTACGCTGCCCGAGGCGAAGCCCGCAAGCGCAAAAAGCAGATATTTTACTGTATCGAATTCCACTGGTTACACCTCTCGTAACAGATTTAAATTGAATACATCACATTGTCAGTCCCTCTTTAAAAAATATTATATCATTTTTGCTGTGAAAAATTGTTAATATTTTGAAAATAAAATCGAAACAGACAACTTTTGATGAAAATGAGCAAATAAGAAGCGGACGGAAGAACCGCCCGCTTTTGATTCAATATATAAATTCAACATCGCTGTCTTTGAGCAGCGGTGCTTTTGTGTCCTTGTCCGAGAGGACGGGGACGGTGATTCCCCAGTCAACGCCTATTGCGGGGTCGTCAAAGCGAATGCTGCGGTCATTCTCGGGCGAATAGTATTCGTCAACCTTGTAGGAAACTTCAACATCCGGTGTGAGTGTCACGAAGCCGTGCAGAAATCCTTTGGGAATGAAGAACATCTTCTTGTTCTCTCCGCTGAGCTCCACCGCAGTCCATTGCATATAGGTGGGTGAGCCTTTTCTTATGTCAACTGCCACATCCAGTATTTTACCCTGGAGGCAGGTGAGCAGCTTGCTCTGAGCCATCGGCGCAGTCTGGCAATGCAGACCTCTGAGTGTGCCCTGCACTGCGGAGAATGAGCGGTTGTCCTGAACAAAATCAACATCAATGCCAAGCTCTTTGAGCTTTGCCTTTGAGTAGCTTTCGTAGAACCAGCCTCTCATATCGCCGAAAACCTGCGGCTCGATAATAAACGCACCGTCAAGCGGCGTAGCGATTTTTTTCATATATTATCTTGACCTTTCATACTTATGCTTTAGAGCTTATTTA
>CAZFZW010000123.1:0-4278 GCA_964523465.1 uncultured Clostridium sp.
GAAACGGCCCTGCCGGTACGGTTCTCGCAGTTTCCGACAGCAACGGAAATGTAAAAGGTTATGCGGTAAACTCGATAGTCGAACTGCCGTTGAATGACAAGGGAAAGCTCGATGTTTCGGGTGCTGTGGGCACTGATGGTATGCTGACGGTTATAAAAGACCTCGGGCTCAAAGAGCCTTATGTCGGCCAGATACCGATAATAAGCGGCGAAATAGCCGAGGACATAACAAGCTACTTTGCAACTAGCGAGCAGATTCCGACCGTCTGTGCGCTCGGCGTACTTGTGAATCCCGATTTGACAATACGTAAAGCCGGCGGATTTATCATCCAGCTTCTTCCTACCGCTGACGATACGATAATCGACAAGGTTGAAAAAGGCATCGAGGGTATTGCATCTGTAACACAGATGCTTGACAGCGGTTTTGACCCGGAAAAGATTTGCCGCACGGTACTCCCCCTCTTTGACCTTGATGTACTCGATACTTCTTCACCCGAATACCGCTGTGACTGCTCCCGTGAGCGTGTCACCCGTGCACTGATAAGCATGGGAAAGGATGAGCTGAAAAATCTGACCGAGGACGAAAAAACTGAGGTTTGCTGCCAGTTCTGCGACAAGAAGTATGTATTTACCCCGACTGATATAGAAGCACTCATAAAAGAGAGCAGCGTTGAAGAATAACAAAGCTCGACAAACAGTTGAACTTAACAAATAAGCATCCGCCTCACCGAAGGATTTCGACAGAGGCGGATGTATGTTTTTTACGGTGGCGATCACTCATTTTTTTGCGGCTCACAAAGTTTCATCTCACCGCACATTAGAATCACGGCATAAAAAAACATCTCCGCAGAGACTTTGCGGAGATGTTTTTATGCTGAATCAGATATACTTTTTCGCAAGGAAGAACGAGACCCAGAGAGCTATAACAAATGCGCCCTCGGCAGGAATCGCAAGCTTTGTATAGGGGCATTTCCAACCCTTATCGACAAAGAGGAATATGGTTCTCGTGACAAAGACCGTCGTCGCAAAGAACATGCCGCCTATGAGCGAATGATAAGCCGTTCCCGTCGCCACCGCAAGATAGATAAGAAATGCGCCCAGTGCAAACGAGATACCGCCATAATAAACACGGATTTCCGTCTTTCCCGCATTATCAACAGGCTTTATTGAAAAGCTCTCGGCATTCTTCAGCGGCTTTGAAACGAACACTACTGCCATACCGAAAAAGTACAGCGCAAGGCAGATCGTCGCAAAGGTCGCAGGCGGATTCGCCGCCCACAGATTTCTGATAATTTCCATATGTATTCTCCTTTTCAAGCACTCTCGTGCATTATTTAATCACTCGATAAATATATAATTTTGCTTTCCTGCACTCGCCAACGGTAACACTCAATCCGTTTTCGGAAAGCTCTTTTCCGCTGACGATAAATTCTCCGCCGTCAAGATCCTCAAAGCGATATTCGGCGGCACTGTCTATTCCGCCAAGTGCGAATCGTGCCGTCTCATACGGCGACTTTTCACGCCTGAACACCTCAATCAGGCCGTCCCCCTTTTCGGGTCGGTCAAACTGCATGGCACACCATGTATCGAGCTGATCGCTAAGCTCAGTAAGGGCGTAAAAATCCTCGGAAAAATACGGCCGAACACGCAGATATTCATCGGTATATTTCCTCAAAATATCCGTTTTTTCCTGAGTGTCGCAATATTCATCACGCTCGGAGAACGAATGGTTTGTTGTCATCGAGGTTGAATACGCACTTCTGAAACGATATTCGTCGTATCCTCTACCCGTGCCCGTACCGGAATACGGCATCCACAGGTTGAATGTCTGACTGTTACACTGTGCCGCCTCTATATCATAGTTCGCAGGACACATAACATCACTTCGCCAAAGCGGCACACTGCGTTTGAGCATCTCAATATCTATTCGCCTGCCGCCCGAGGCACAATCGTCGATAATAAGTCTCGGAAATTCTTCAAGCAGTGTATCCCACAGGGAGTAAAGTCCGTTTATGTACTTTATCTCGGTTATGCCCCGTCTGCCGTCGGTATCACCTGTGCGCCAAAACTCAAGCGGTTGGAAATTAAAATCATTTCTGTAGCAGTCGATTTCAAGTTCCGTTATAAAATCGGCGAGCATATCGTGGCAATACTGCCACGCATCGGGATTGCCGAGATTCAAGAGCATATTGCTGTCATTTGCATTACCGTTATCGAGCAGATACTCTGGGTGCTGCGACACTATCGGCGTAGTTTTAATTACCCTCTCCGGCTCAAACCACAGCAAAAATTTCATCCCTGCATCGTGAATCGCCTTGGACACATCACGCAACTTATTTGGGTGTATCAAAGGGCTTACCTGCCAATCGCCTGTGTGCATATACCAGTCGCCCTCAAATTCATCCGGCGTTCCTGCCGTATCGGCTCCGTACCAACCTGCATCCATCCAGACATATTCAAATTGCAGGTCGTTTTTCTTGATTTTCTCTATCCTGTCGAGCACGCTTGAAGTTTTCATTCCACCCCAAAATCCGGCACACAATGGGCCTTCCTCCGCCCTGCCCTGCCGACCGAGAAGCGAAAACTCATTCTTTACAAACCGTCTCCAGAGATTATGACTGCAGACAAACCCGGCATTATACGACATAATGACAACGGACGAAGTTCTGAATCTCTCACCCGGCATCACGCAAAATTCCGTATCCTCTATCTTCGACCGGAAAGACACAGAGTCGTTTTCTCTGCTTATCTCACAGTTCCACTGCCCCGACCAGCCGATTGCGAAAATATATCCCGAATCATTCTTATACACATCGAAAAACGGTGCCTGCAAGTCGCTTGAACGACCGCCACGGCAGGCATATTTTCTCGTCTGTCCCGGCCAGACATGGTTTGGACAATGATTCTCACGGCAGAAGTCAACGTCGCAGTAAAACTCCTTGCGTGTCCATGTCGAGCCATTGGGTGCATAAATCTTCGTTGCGTGTTCGGCATCGGGCAGATACGCTTCATACCTTCTATCATCCTCGTGCTCCATAGGGAGTTTAACATCGCAGTCCCACAGCTCAGACACAATACCCGTCGGCTCATCGGAGACATTTTCTATGTAGTTTACCCACTCATATGCACCGTATTTCTCATACTTTCGTGCAATGTTGGTTATTTTCAGTCCGCCGCCAAAGAGATAAGTGCTGACAAGCTCGCTGTCAGTTTCGCTCTGCTCGACAGTATACGGTGTGCTCCATGCATCGACACCGTTTAACTTGAAAGAAAATCTTTTGCTGCCCTTCAAAAAATCCATGCCGCACCTCGCCAAATGTGTCGTAACTCTAACCGTGAATCTGATAATAATATAACATTTATGTATGGCAATGGCAAGAGAAAAAAATAGAAAGCAAAAAGGCCACACCGAAGTGTGACCTTTCAGATTAAATTTAATGCAAGCCAATACTTGCAGATGGTGTGTTTTTCTTTGGCAAGCAAACGGAAAGCTTATTTCTTATATCCTCGACTGTTCCTGTGACGGTAGACTTATCAACAACATAAAACTGATTTTGGGCGGGGAAAAGAAAAAAACTCCGAAGTCCATGTAGACACCAGTACATAAAGCTATAAAGTACAATCAGCAGTATCACAAGGGTAAGCAAGGTGAAAGTACCGGCACTTTTTCCAACCACCGTCGGCATAGTGATAACTATCATCAAAAGAATAACGGAAATTGTCAATTGAATTTACTAACGGCTTTAATTTCCAATGTGTCACCCCTTGCCGTCATTATAATAAAGTGCGATACAGAAAGTCAAGCTGTGATTAAACCATTATTTGTCAAGATAGATTCAGTTAAAAATTCTCTTTAGAATTCGGATGTTTTGACAATATGTCGATTTCGTTTTAAGCACCGATCAAAACATTGAAGCCTGTCAAGATTAGTGGACAGCCAAAAGAGTGAAAAAAGTAAAAATTCCGTCCACATTTGTGAACGGAATTTTTCTGGAGGCGCCACCCAGATTTGAACTGGGGATCAAGGTTTTGCAGACCTGTGCCTTACCACTTGGCTATGGCGCCATATTCAATTCTATGCGGTTCTGCTGAAAAAATGCCAATTAAATTCAATTTAATTGGCATTCGCAGAATGGAGCGGATGACGAGGCTCGAACTCGCTACCTCCACCTTGGCAAGGTGGCGCTCTACCGGATGAGCTACATCCGCACAGTTGGTGCCTCCGGCCGGAATCGAACCAGCGACACGCGGATTTTCAGTCCGCTGCTCTACCAACTGA
>CAZFZW010000124.1:0-4140 GCA_964523465.1 uncultured Clostridium sp.
GGCAGTGCCTCAATCAGCACCGGAATGGCTGTAAGCAGACCTTCTGCCAGACCCATGATAAGCTGCAAGGCCGCATCCAAAATCATCGGGAGATTTGCAATCAGACCCTCAACGATTGTGATAATTGCCTGCACTGCTGCGGGGATAAGTTCCGGCAGAGCCATACCGATACCCTCTACCAAAGACACCACCAACTGTACGGCAGCATCTACCAACAACGGAAGGTTATCAATCAGAGCCTGCACAATAGTCATGATGGCACTGACAGCAGCCGGAATAAGTTGTGGCAACAGAGTCAGAATTGTATTCAGCAACTGTGAAAACAACTCCGTTACCGTTTCAAGCAAAGTAGGTAAGAGGTCTGCCACAGCATCAAGCAAAGCCTCCGTAACTGTTGGCAGAACCTTAACCATGTTTTCGATTACGGGAGTTATATTTTTAATGACCGTCTGCAGTGAATCCACCATGTTATTACACAGCAATTCCATATCGGCATCAGCATCGCCAAAGCCTACAATCATATTTTGAAGTGCTGCTTTCATGGCGTTTATAGAACCCTCAATAGTATCCTCTGCTTCTGCTGCAGTTGCTCCTGCGATATCCATACTCTCTTGAATTACATGGATAGCAGATACGACATCGGCATAGGATTCAATATTATACTCAATACCTGAAATTGCCTGAGCATCTGCAAGCAGACGTTCCATTTCTGTTTTTGTACCGCCATAACCGAGTTTAAGATTATCAAGCATTGTATAATTCTGCTTGGCAAACCCTTGATAGGCACTTTGAATCATAGACATATCCGTACCCATCTTATTGGCATTATCGGCCATATCGGTGATTGCCATATCCGCATACTCTACAGCTTTTTCCGTATCCCCACCAAGAGAAGAAATCAATGATGCGGAAAATGAGGTGACCGTTTCCATATAATCATTAGCCGAAAGTCCGGCTGTTTTATATGCGTTGGCAGCATAAGTTTGAAGTTCCTGAGATGACTCTTTGAATAAAGTATCAATACCGCCCACAAGCTGTTCATAGTCAGCATAGGCTTCAATAACCTCTTTTCCAAGAGAAACGGCAGCCGCACCTGCCGCCACTGCAACAGCACCCATAGCTGCACCGATGCCTTTTAAGACACTTCCGAACTTTTCAAATTTGCCGGAGGATTTATCGGCAGCATCTCCGGCATCTTCGATTTCTTCTTCCAGATCATCAGCACTATCGGCGGCATCGTCCATTTCACGCTCCGCTTCATCCAAAGCCGTATTATTACGGTCAAGTTCACGCTCCATATCATTGAGCGCCGCCGTAGCGTTATTAAGCTGAATCTGCCACTGCTGTGTTCTTCGGTCATTTTCTCCAAAAGACTCGGATGCATTGGCAAGTGCCTGCCGTAAGGTTTCGATTTTCTGTTTCTGTGCTTCAATTTCCTTATTCAGCACCTGGTTTCTTGCGGTCAGTGCCTGTACGGAATTATCGTTCTTGTCGAACTGCGAGGTTACAACCTTCATTTCCGACCCCAGAACCTTAAAGGACTGGTTGATTTCGGACAACGCTTTCTTAAATTCTTTCTCGCCTTCAAGACCAATCTTCAGACCAAAATCATCCGCCATCAAACCACCTCCTTAAATCCCGTCCGGAATGATATCGTCAATGAAATACTCTCGTTTCGGTTTTGCTGCGCCTGTGTACTGCTTGTGGCATTCCCACAAATCCAACAGCAAACCAAACGGCATCAGCCACACCTCATCCATTGACAGATGAAGCTGACTGATGCCGTAATATAAAAGTCGAGTAAATAACTCGTCATCTGAAGGATGACTGGTCACATTTACTCGACCGCTGCGTTTTTTGAGTTGTCCTCACTTTGAATGTTTCGCTTGGTATCCTTATACAGAGCCTCGGTAATGGCAGCCTTGTAATCCGCCAGATCCAAAGGTGTGGTCAGAAGTTCCACCATTTCCTCTGTGAGAATATCCTTCTTGTTGTCCTTATTTTTCAGATTATGAACAAGGATGGACTGGTTAGCCAAAAGGGTAATCAGCCACACAATTTCGCCGATAGCCATCTCGAAATTCTCGGACTTCATCAGCTTGTCACCAAGGTTCTCCAAACCGCCGTAGCGTCCTGCGATTTCCTTGGTAGCCTTAGTGGTGAGAAGCAGTAAATACTCATCACCACCGATATTGATAATTGCAGAGCGTTCTTTATCCATGTGTCATATCCTCCTTATTCTTCGGCATAAGAAGGCTCGTATACCTGCTTATACCAGTTTTTGATAATGTCTTCTGCAACAGCAGCATCACCCTCTGTGACCTCTGCCTTCCAAGGATGCTTGCCCTTGCCGTCCACTTTGTTACGGCGAAGAATCGTACCCTCGATGGTAGGTGTGGAGAAGGTAATACTGTCACCCTTGGTAGCAAGATTGGTAGCAGGAATACCGAACTTCACACGGTAAAGCCAGTAATACTTGTATTTGCCGTTGGATTTCTTTGCACGGAAACCCACAGCCACAGGCTCGCCGCCGTCCTCACTTGCAGACACCACAACGCCGTTTGCATCGATGGTCGCACCCGTAAGGTCGGATGCCACAGAAGCACCGATATCATCCACACCAAGGGAAAGTGTGCCGTTCTTAAATTCCTTCACGATTTCCGATGCACCGTCATCGGCATAAAGGGTTGCCTCGGCAAGTTCTACCGAAAGGTCGGCGTTCATTGCCTTTGCCAGTTGCACCGGAGTACCGTAGGTTTCATCTCCCGTTTCATCTTCGGTGATTTTGGCATAAAAAAGTTTATCAAGACCGATAGTAGCCATTGTTTATTCCTCCATTTCATAGTGTTTTGCCACATCCACATTGTAATGGAAGTAGCCTGTTTCGGTTTCATAACCGATATATCTGCGGTCGGTTATGGTAAAATCCGCGCCAAGTAAGGCACGGACAATCAAATTTTTATCTTTTGTGTAGCTGCCTTTGGCATACAGAGAAATTCGAGCCTCCTGGATGTCACATCCGGGAGTATTGTCTGCATGAAGTTCAAAGCTGTCTGCCATAGGCACTACCACGATATATTTATCCGGAGCCTGACCTTTAAAGACACCCGTTTCAAGCGGAATGCCAAGCGGCTCCAAGGTTTCATTGATATCTGACAGTACACTCACAGCTTTCTGACCTCCTCTTCAAATTTATCCTGCATGGCACTGATACAGGCAGCACGGGATGCAGTTTTTGCAGGTTTCATAAAAGGTTTGGCAGGCTGACCGTGTTTGCCGTATTCAATGATATTCGCCAGTTTTGCATTGCTGATACCGTCACGGCGGGGTTCTGCAAAACCAACCTTGATGTTGTGATTGCCGTTTTTATCCATCTTCACAGCAGACAGACCAAGGGCACTTTCCAGTTCTCCCGTGGAGCGGGATTCATACTTTGTACCACTGCCTACTACAGAAGAAAGGTTGCTCTGTGCCTTGGCAAGAACAATCTCGCCTCCGGCTTCAAGCACTTTCTGTGCCACAGGGTCAAAGTCTGAACCAAGCCTTGAGATACGCTCCAGAAAGTCCTCCGGCATCTTAATATCTACTTTAGCCACCGGATGCCACCACCTTTTTCGCAAGTACCTCCGTATACATCCCACGCCCCTTGACATCCTCTACGGATGTGATTTCAAACCTTCCATCCTCACACACCAAAATGTGGTCAGTGGTAACGGTAAGACCTGGAATACATCGAAAGCGAAACAGGTCGGTTGCCTCGGAGAATGCCGCAAGATTTGCCCAACGCTCACTGCCGTGACGACCTTCTCTGTAAACACGGACAGAGGCGAGGATTTCATCTGTTGTAGTAGAGAAACCCTCGCTGTCCTTTACATTTTTCGTGACAATAATATCGGCAAAGCCATTCATTTTTCCAAAACTCATGTCACACCTTCCAATCTCGGTCGAGCCTTAAAAGAAGGTTGACCGTGTTCCACACCTGCTGACCTGCCTGCACATTGTCAGCAAAGAAACCGCCCGTAGAGCCGTCTCTTGATTCATAAAAATGGGATGCCAGCATAATCACTGCCTGTTCGGTAGTGGCTGGCATCGCATTTTCCGTATAATATCCTGCTGCAATGTGCTGATAGCTTTCCGCAT
>CAZFZW010000125.1:0-4126 GCA_964523465.1 uncultured Clostridium sp.
ACAATGTGGTGGATTGCCAACAATGTCGAGGACAGAATCAGTGCTTACTACGGCACCAAGGAGAACTGGGAGTCCATAGGTACATGGGATGACTTCAAGGTTGAGCGTCCCACCGAGGAAGTTACTCTTCTTGACCACGGTTATGATGAGAGCAAGCCCACAAGCGAGCTTGATCTTGAGGATATGAAGAAGGCTGCCGCATTCCGCGGAGGCGAGTGCCTCTCGACCGAGATGACCAAGGGCGACCTGTTCACTCCTCTGAAGTGGAGATGCGCTCACGGTCATGAGTTCGAGATGACTCCGAACCTTGTTCTCAAGGGTGGTCACTGGTGCCCGCAGGAGCTTCCTTCGGATTGCGAAGGTAAGAAGTTCCACTGGGCATATGATGCAGAAGCCAAGGTCAACCCCTTCTTCGCTCAGGTTTGGTATCCTCTCCACGATAAGGATGAGAACAACGAGTACGATGAGCGTATATTCAAGGGCTTCAGTGGCTTCGAGAACATCTGATTCGTTTAAAACTGATTTTTCGGGAACTGTTCATAACGGACAGTTCCCATTTTTTATCCCTTGACATATACCCCTATGGGGTATATAATTGAATCGTTGGGAGATGATTTGATGAACAATGAAAATAAAACCTGCAACTGCTGCCGCCACAAGGCAACACCACGCAGCGAAGAAAATGTCAAAGCACTTCAAAACCGACTCAGCCGCATAATCGGTCAGCTCGGCGGAATTAAGAATATGCTCGACGATAACCGCTATTGCGGAGATGTGCTCATTCAGCTTGCCGCCGCCCAGAATGCACTGAGAAATGTAGGTTATATTATTTTGCAGGAGCATATGGAGTCCTGCGTGGCCGAGGGTATCCGTCAGGGCGATACAGAGGTTATGGAAGAAGCGATAGAGCTTATCAAAAAATTAAAGTAAGGGTGTCGTTATGGAAAAGTTTAATGTTACCGGTATGACCTGCGCCGCCTGCTCTGCCCATGTTGAAAAAGCGGTGCGTGGGGTGGAGGGTGTGAAAGAGGTTTCGGTGAATCTTTTGACCAATTCAATGACTGTGGATTATTCTTCGCCTGCATCGGCACAGAGTATCTGTTCAGCCGTCTCTGCGGCAGGATACGGCGCAACACTCCAAGGCGAATCCGCAGTCAAAAAAACGGACAAACGAGCCGCCCTCGAGAGCAATGAACCCAAGAAGATACTTTACAGGCTGATAGCCTCATTAGTGTTGCTTTTGCCGTTGATGTATGTCTCAATGGGACATTTGATGTGGGGATGGTATCTGCCCGAGGTGTTTGCAAATGACCCGTTGTCAATCGGACTTTATCAGCTTGTTTTGACAACGGCGGTAATGATTATCAATCAAAGATTTTTTATCAGCGGAACAAAGAGCCTTTTGCACGGCGCACCGAATATGGACACGCTCGTATCTCTGGGCAGTGCGGCGGCTTATGTTTACAGCACTGCGGTGCTTTTTCAAATGTGCCACGCTGCAACTCTCGGTGATATTGCAACGGCACAGCACCATTTGCACGGACTTTATTTCGAGTCGGCTGCAATGATATTGACGCTTATAACAGTCGGCAAGCTTTTGGAAGCGGTCAGCAAGGGCAGAACCACCGATGCCATAAAAGGGCTTATGGATCTTGCACCCAAGACTGCAACAGTGATAAGAGACGGTAGGGAGAAGACAGTCTCTGCTGACGAGGTAGTCAAAGGTGATGTTTTTGTTGTCCGTCCGGGCGAGAGCATACCCGTTGACGGCAGAGTGCTCAGCGGCGAAAGTGCAGTTGATGAATCCGCATTGACAGGTGAGAGCATACCGGTCGATAAATCTAAGGGCAGTACGGTCAGTGCCGCAACGCTAAACCAAAACGGATTTTTGACCTGCGAGGCCACCCGAGTGGGCGAGGATACAACGCTCAGTCAGATAATAGATATGGTTGAAAATGCCTCTGCAACGAAAGCACCCATTGCAAAAATTGCCGATAAGGTTTCGGGCGTTTTTGTGCCTGTTGTTATGTCGATAGCTCTTGTTGCAGGTGCGGCATGGCTTATTTCGGGTCAAACCTTCGGCTATTCGCTCGCACGTGCAATAAGTGTGCTCGTCATAAGCTGTCCGTGTGCATTGGGACTTGCTACACCCGTTGCCATAATGGTCGGCAGCGGTCTGGGTGCAAAACACGGTGTGCTGTTCAAAACCGCCACGGCACTTGAACAGACAGGTAAAACGGATATAGTAGTGCTCGATAAAACGGGTACTGTCACTAAAGGCAAACCGCAGGTGACGGATATAATAGCTCTCGGCGGTGCTAACGAAACGGAATTGTTGCAGCTTGCCGCTTCGCTTGAGAGCAAAAGCGAGCATCCGCTTGCGGCGGCAGTGATGAAGAAAACGGAAGAACTCGGAATATCCGCAAGTCAAGCGAATAACTTCTCCGCTCTGCCCGGCTACGGTGTCAGTGCGGATATAGACGGAAAAAGAGCCTTTGGTGGCAATGCTCTGCTGATGAAGAACAGAGGACTTCTGACCGTAAGTGCCGAGGAACAGGGCGAGAGACTTGCAAACAGCGGAAAAACTCCGCTTTACTTCGCTCTTGACGGCAAGCTTGTCGGTATAATCGCTGTTGCCGATGTTGTCAAGGAGGACAGCAAGAAGGCGATAGAGGAGCTTAAAAATCTCGGCATAAGAACAGTTATGCTCACGGGAGACAACAGCCGTACCGCTCATGCAGTCGCACAGCAGGTGGGCGTTGACGGTGTTATCTCCGATGTCCTGCCGGGTGATAAAGCCGATGCCGTCAAAATGCTTCAGCAGTATGGCAGGGTAGCAATGGTGGGTGACGGTATAAACGATGCACCGGCGCTTACTCAGGCACAGGTCGGAATTGCAATCGGTGCAGGTGCGGATGTCGCACTCGATGCGGCGGATGTCGTGCTTATGCACTCGAGCGTCATGGATGTTGTAAAGTCAATACGCCTGTCAAAGCAGGTGCTCAAGAATATTCATCAAAACCTATTTTGGGCATTTTTCTATAATTCTGTCGGCATCCCGATAGCCGCAGGCGCACTCATCCCGATTTTTAATATCGCACTCAACCCGATGTTTGGTGCGGCGGCGATGAGTCTGTCGAGCTTCTGTGTAGTTATGAATGCATTGCGGCTCAATCTCTTTAATCCGAGCCGCCCGAATAAAGGCAAAACAAAAACACCGGTAAAGCTACCTAAGCTTGAAAATATAAAAGAAATTACGGAGGAAAAAACTATGACCAGGACGGTTTATATTGAGGGAATGATGTGCAACCATTGCACAGCTCATGTGCAAAAGGCACTCTCGGCACTTGACGGCGTTTCGGGTGTTGAGGTGAGCCTTGAGGAGAAAAAGGCAACTTTGACTCTCGAAAAGAATATTGACAATGCGGTTATTATTGATACCGTAAAGGAAGCAGGCTATGAGCCTGTAAAGTGCGAGTAATTGCTGACGATTTTTTAAATAAATCTAAAATAATCTTGCAAATACCCTTGACATATCGGCTGTAATTTGCTAAAATAATTGCCGTCGTCACAGGACGGCAATGTTTGCGGGTGTAGTTCAATGGTAGAATTCCAGCCTTCCAAGCTGGTTACGTGGGTTCGATTCCCATCACCCGCTCCATATGCGCTTGTAGCTCAGGTGGATAGAGCAACTGCCTTCTAAGCAGTGGGTCAGGGGTTCGAGTCCCTTCAAGCGCGCCAAGCCTGCGGGCATATCTTCGATGTGTCCGCAGAATTAAAAATGGTGGGTATAGCTCAGTTGGTTAGAGTGCCAGGTTGTGGCCCTGGAGGTCATCGGTTCGAATCCGATTATCCACCCCAGCAGACCAACGCAAAGCAGAAATGTTTTGCGTTTTTTATATAATCAGGATATTTTGGGGTGTAGCCAAGGGGTAAGGCAACGGACTTTGACTCCGTCATTCGCTGGTCCGAATCCAGCCATCCCAGCCATAACATTACAGGCCTTGAAACCGTTGAGTTTCAAGGTCTGTAGTCATTTAAGGTGCTCTGAAATGTGATGCTTTTGGCTGTGTAAGTAACAAGTAAGTGACAGGTAAGTAACAAAATCAAATTAGATTTACTTCAC
>CAZFZW010000126.1:0-4078 GCA_964523465.1 uncultured Clostridium sp.
CGATGTCGGCAGTACCGCCGCCGATGTCAACAACCATTGTGCCCATTGGCCTGCGGATGTCAAGTCCTGCACCGAGAGCCGCCGCAAGAGGTTCTTCTATGAGACAGGCACGCCCTGCACCTGCCGCAGTAACAAGGTCGAGAATAGTTCGCTTTTCGAGATTCGTTACCGTTGAGGGCATACAGACAACTACATTCGGCTTTAATACCATGTTTTTGCAGACCTTATAGAGCAACACTCTGACAATCGCTTTTGTTGCAGTGAAGTCTGAGATAACTCCGCTTTTCATCGGCTTTACCACTGTTATCGAATCGGGGTTGCGACCGACCATATCGGAGGCTTTCTGACCAATCGCCAAAAGTTTTCCCGTGTCGGTGTCAAAGGCGACTGTGTTCGGTTCGGATACGACTATACCCTTGCCCTGAACAAAGATTAGTATGGAAGTTGTTCCGAGGTCTATTCCGATATTTGTTCCGAGCATTTTTCAGTCCTCCTTTTTAGTTATAGCGGCGCTCACGCAGTAAACTCGGTCAGCACCCTGAAGCAACAGCATCTTGGCACATTCGTTTAAAGTTGCGCCTGTTGTTGATATGTCGTCGCACAGTAAAACTGTGGCGTTTTGAAGCTGTGTGCTTTTCCTGCAATCAAATGAACCGATAACTCCGCCGAGGCGTTCTATGCCGCCCAGAGTTTTCTGCTCCTTACCGTGAAACGGTCTTGAAAGCAGTTTTTCTTCAAATGGCAGTTTGAGTCTGCGTGCAACCTCTTTGGCGAGCAGGGCACTTTGATTGTAGCCCCTTGTGTTAAACGACTGTTCGGACAGCGGCACACAGCAGACGAAATCAAACTTCACATCTTCAAACTTTTCCCGCACGCACTGAGCCATAAATTCGCCCAGTCCGTAAGCATTTTTGGTCTTATTCTCGAATTTTAAACTGCGAACGGAGCGTTTTGCCGAACCGAGGTAATAAAACGGTGCAACCTGCGCCTCAAAGAAGATTCGGTGATTGCCGCAAATGCAATCGCCCTTTGCTCTGGCACACTTTTGGCAAACATCGTCATCGGTTTCGTAAAGCTCGCTTTCGCATTTTTCACACATCGGCATATCCGGCGGCAGAACCGCATTGCACAGCGGACATCTGCGTGGGAAGAAGGCATATAAAATATATTCGTACAGGGGCAGGGGCATTCTCAGTCCTCGGAGAGAAAATATTTCAACGCCGAATAGCGTCTTGCTTTTTTATCATTTGCCGCCATGGCGTATATTTGCCGGCTGCTGCCGACAAGAATAAGTATTTTTTTTGCCCTCGTGACACCGGTGTATAAAAGGTTTCTGTATGCAAGTTTTGGCGGTACGCCGACTATCGGCATAATGACCGCCGGGAATTCGTTGCCCTGGCTCTTGTGAACCGTCACCGCATATGCAAGCTCAAGCTCCTGCAATGATTCAAACGGAAAGACGGCTTTTCGCTCGTCAAACATAATTTCAACCGTGCGTGAACGGGTGTCAACTTTTTTGAGAAGTCCGATGTCTCCGTTAAAAATTCCCGTTCCGTCGCCGTCCGCACTTGTCCATTCGACATTGTAGTTGTTTCGGGTTTGCATGACCCTGTCTCCGGTGCGGAAAACCGTAGCACCGACCGTGACTTCGGGTTTCGAACGATCGGGCGGATTCAGTGCCGCCTGCATAACCCTGTTTATATTGTTTGAACCGCTCTCGCCCATTCTTGACGGGCAGAGCACCTGAATGTCATCCAGTGCCGAAAAGCCGTAAGCTTTCGGTAATCTCACCGAGCAAAGCTCGGACACCGTTTTTGCGGCGAGATATGGCGATGAGGTCTGTATGCAGAAAAAGTCCTTGTCCTTGCAGTCGAGCTTCGGCATTTCGCCGTTTACTATTCTGTGGGCGTTTTCGACTATCAAACTCTCCATAGCCTGACGGAAAACCTCGCAAAGTTCCACTACGGGAATATTGCCCGAGGCAATCATGTCGTGCAGGACATTGCCCGCACCGACGGGTGGCAGCTGGTTCGAGTCTCCGACCATAATGAGCCGACATCCTATTGGCAACGCTTCGAGAAAGCTTGCGAATAAAGTTATGTCAACCATTGACAACTCGTCGAGAATCACCGCTTGAGCCTCGAGGGGATTGCGTGCATTGCGTGAAAATTTCGGGCGGTCATTCTTGTCCCACTCGACTTCCAACAGTCTGTGGATAGTTTTGGCCTGCTTGCCCGTAACCTCGCTCATTCGTTTTGCCGCCCTGCCTGTCGGCGCGGCAAGTGCAACTTTTAGTCCGTCCTGTTCGAATATCTGAAGTATTCCGTTGAGCGTGGTGGTTTTGCCCGTTCCGGGGCCGCCTGTCAGTATCAGCAGACCTTTCTCGACGGCGGTCTTTATTGCTTTACGCTGTAGCTCGCCGTATTTTATCCCGTTTTGTTTTTCTATCTTGTCAATGTCCCTGTCTGCGGTCGAGTGACCTGCCGGAGGAAATTTGATAAGCTGTTTTATGTGTGCGGCGGCAGATGATTCCGCCTTGTGAATATGCGGCAGAAAAAGAAATTCCCTGTCGTTTAAGAACTCGTTTATCAGCCTGCCCGAGCCTAAAAGTCGGTCGATCGTGATGTCGATAGTGTCGGCATTTGTCGAGAGCAGTTCGGCACACGGCTCAAACAGCTTCTCTCTGGGTATGCAGGTGTGACCGTTTGAGAGGTTGTGGCTCATCACATGAACAATACCTGCCTCGAGTCGGTACCCTCCGTCGGGCGGAGAGGGGAGCATATCCGCAATAGCCTCGGCTCTTGCAAAGCCGAAGCCTACACCCTCGCCGCACAGGGCGTATGGGTTGCGTTTTATAATATCAGCCGCACGCACGCCGAAAGCGTTGAATGCCTTGACACATTCGGCGGAAGTCATACCGAATTTTTCAAGCGAGAGCATAACCTCTCTTATGGCAAACTGCTTTTTGTATTCTGCGCTTATCGCTTTTGCCTTGTCGAGCGAAATGCCCTTTATCTGAGCTAATCGCTCGGGGTCGTTGTTTATAACATCGAGCGAGTCCGCACCGAATCGGTCAACTATTTTCACTGCCGTGGCAGAGCCGATTCCCTTGATTGCGCCTGACGAGAGATACCTCAAAATATCGCCTGCGTCAACGGGGAGCTTGTGCTCGCATAGTTCGACTTTGAACTGCTTACCGAAAGAGGGGTGAAAATCCCAATAGCCGGAGAGCTCGAGAAACTCACCGGCATTAAGTTCCGGCATGACGCCGACTGCGGTTATCAGTTCATTGCCACTCTCAAGCTCCAATACGGTAAAGCCGTTGTCGGGGTTCGAGAAATTAACGCAATCCACAACACCGCTTATGTGTATCCTCTCTCGTTCCTGCATTTATATATCCTTTCGTGAAACGAAGCTTTCAAAATCATTTGCACTGCAAAGATAGAGTCCCTCACAGCTTTTGCACATTTTTTCACACTCGCTGCGTTCTTTTTCATCCATGCCGAGGTCTAATATAACAACAACCTCCTTGTTGCCGAGCATACCACAGCGCAGCCGCTGTGCATAGCCTCTGCTTGCCGCATCGTGAATATCTGCACGGGCAGGGATGACGACTATATACTTGCCGTTTGAGCGTGGGTGGAGAATTTTGAGCAGTATGTAGTACGATATGCTCACAACGCCTATAAGTACAAATGAAGTAAAAATGCCGAGTAACACGCCTTCTAACATTTTTTATCACCTCACCACATCGTATGTCGATGAAGTGAAACGGGTTACAAAGCGTAAAAATAAGCGAGTAGGTCTGTAAGCCGAGTTTTGTCATTTAAGGCAACTATCTGTCTAGGCGCACCGTTGCCGATACGCTCGAGCCACCTTTTGGAGATGAATTACGCCGAGCAAGCGCGGAGCGGCAGCTCCTCTCCGGTCGGTGTTGCTTCGGATAGGGTTTGCAGGGCAATGCGGTTCCCCGCACGCCGGTGAGCTCTTACCTCGCCTTTCCACCCTTACCCGACAATGTCGGGCGGTATATCTCTGTTGCACTTTCCCTAAGGTCACCCTCGGCGGCCGTTAGCCG
>CAZFZW010000127.1:0-4066 GCA_964523465.1 uncultured Clostridium sp.
ATGTCAGCGGTGAGGTCGATATTGAGGATCTTATCCCCGAGGAGACCTGCGTTTATACAATGACAAATCTCGGCTATATCAAGCGTATACCTGCCGATGCCTATTCCAGCCAGCACAGAGGCGGCAGAGGTGTCAAGGGTATGACGAGGCGTGAGGAGGATGTGGCAAAGACCATGTTCACCTGCTCGACCCATGACCATGTGATGTTCTTCACCACCAGGGGCAGAACTTATCGCCTCAAGGGCTACGAAGTTCCCGAAGGCTCGAAAAACAGCAAGGGTATGAATATAGTCAACCTCCTGCCGCTTGAGGCGGGTGAGAAAGTCTCTGCGATGATAAGAGTGCCCGAGTATGACCCGGATGCATATCTGTGCATGGTCACACGCAAGGGTATAATCAAGCGTACAAGCCTTGACGCATACCGCAATGTCCGCAAGAACGGCGTTATTGCAATAAATCTTGACGACGATGACGAGCTTGCATGGGTTCGCCTGACCACGGGCGACGATGACCTGCTTGTTGCCACACGCAAGGGTATGGGCATACGCTTCAACGAAAACGATGCAAGACCGCTTGGCAGAACCGCACGAGGCGTTAAAGCCATAGAGCTTCGTGAGGGCGATGAGGTAGTCGGCATGGAGGTTCTCTCCGATGACAAGACCGTGCTCACCGTCAGCTCCACCGGTTACGGCAGAAGAAGCAATTCTTCCGATTACAGGATTCAGTCCAGAGGCGGCAAGGGTACGATAAACTACCGTACCGAGACCTACGGTGAAGTAGCCGCAATAGCTACGGTCGATGAGTGCGAGGATGTTATCTTCATCTCGTCCGACGGAATTATCATTCGTATACCCGTCTCGCAGATAAGCACCTTTGCAAGACCGTCAAAGGGCGTGCGTGTAATGCGTGTGTCCGAGGGCGAACAGCTTGTGACTGTTGCCTGCACACCGAATGAGGAGACGGAAAAGGAAGAGGATGCACCGACCGAGCAGCAGCCCGAAGAAGCAAATGAGGTTGCCACCGAAGAATAATCTGTCAAAAAATCGCCGAATTTTGTAAGAAGTTACAAATAACTCTTGTCAGAATCGGGATTCTCTGATATGATATTAACATGACAAGCGACGTCTTTAAAATTCTGAAAAGGGGGATACCTAATGAACATCGCTCTCATAGCTCATGATTCCAAAAAAGAACTGATGACCCAGTTCTGCATCGCATACTGCGGGATCCTAAGCCGCCATTCCCTTTGTGCTACGGGAACTACGGGTAAGCTCGTAGCCGAGGCAACGGGTCTGAGTATTCAGCGTTTTCTCAGCGGCAGCCAGGGCGGCGATCAGCAGATAGCCTCCAGAATTGCCTGCGACGAGATAGATCTTCTGCTTATGTTCAGAGATCCGCTTACTCCCAAGCCCCACGAGCCGAACGACGCTAACCTGTTGAGGCTTTGCGATGTGCATAACATTCCCGTTGCAACCAATATCGCCACTGCCGAGGCTCTTATCCACAGCCTTGCGAGGGGCGACCTTGACTGGCGTGATATAGTCAACCCGAAATAAGCTCAAAAGTCGCTCGGGGCATCAGTCTCCGGGCGACTTTCAGTGAGCGTTATTGCTCATCCCGCTCTTTTAAGCGGGATTTAATGTTTTATGGAAGGAAGAGGAAAATGGCTCTTTTCACAAAAGCTATCAAGGGCACACAGGATGTGCTGCCTGCGACAAGCTATAAAAACCGCTTTCTTGAAAGCACCCTGCTCGATATAGCCTCACATTACGGCTTCAGGGAGATTCGCACTCCCGTTTTTGAGCACACCGAGCTTTTCGCCCGTGGTGTCGGCGACACTACCGATGTCGTGCAAAAGGAGATGTATACTTTCCTCGACAAGGGCGGCCGTTCAATAACACTTCGCCCCGAGGGTACTGCCGGTGCGGCTCGAGCATTCCTTGAGCACGGTCTTTTCAATGAACCGCTGCCGCAGAAAACCTGCTACATTACCTCCTGTTATCGCTATGAAAAGCCGCAGGCAGGCAGATACAGAGAGTTCCACCAGTTTGGCGTTGAGGTGTTCGGTACTTCTGCTCCTGCCGCAGATGCCGAGATAATCTCCATGGCTGCCGAAATGTTCGGTTTCCTCGGCATAAACGACCTGACTCTTGAGATAAACTCCATCGGCTGCCCTACCTGCCGTGCTGAGTATCACAAGGCACTCAAGGCATATTTCGAGCAGTACAAGAGTGAGCTTTGCGGCACCTGCCTTGACAGGCTTGAACGCAATCCCATGCGTATTCTCGACTGCAAAAGTCCCGTATGCTCGAAGATAGCCGCCGAGGCACCTGTTATGCTCGACTATCTCTGCGACGAGTGCAGAGAGCATTTTGAGAGCGTTAAAAAGTATCTCGATGCACTGATGATAGATTATGTTGTCAATCCTCACATCGTCAGAGGTCTTGACTATTATACAAAGACTGTTTTCGAGTTCGTCTCCCACAATGAAAAGACCGAGGGTCTTGTCTGCGGCGGCGGCGGACGCTATGACGGACTTATCGAGGAGCTGGGCGGTCAGCACACTCCGTCGCTCGGCTTTGCAATGGGACTGGAGAGACTGCTCAGTGTTATTGAGGCTCAGGGTATCGAGCTGCCCGGCGAGCCCAAGTGCGACATTTACATCGGCTCTATCGGCGAAAAAGCATCGCTGACTGCGGCAAAGCTTTGTGCCGATCTTCGTTCGGATGGCGTGAACGCTCAGTTTGATGTTGCCGGCAGATCCGTCAAGGCTCAGATGAAATTTGCCGACAAGCTCGGCGCACGCTTCACCTGCGTTATCGGTGACGATGACCTCGAAAAGGGCGAGGTTGCCGTCAAGGATATGACAAGCGGCGAGAAGAACAGCTATTCTATAGACAATTTCAGCGATGAGTTTTCATCTGCTCTTGTTCAGGCGGCGGCAAACGCTTTTGCCGACAGTCTGTCGAGCGGCGACCTCGGAGCTGTCGATATTACAAATCTCTTTGGAGGGCTCAAATAATGGAGAGAACTTATATTGCGGACATAAGAAACAATCTCGGCAAGCCCATACTCATCCAGGGCTTCGTTGAGAATCTCAGAGACAGCAAGTATATGGCATTCATCGTGCTCAAGGACATCAGCGGCAAGGTTCAGATAACCGTTGAGAAAGAAAAGCTCCCCGAGCTTTGCCCCGTGATTGCCACACTCACTCAGGATTCGGTCATTTCCGTAGTCGGCACGGCAGTTGAGAACGACTTCGTAAAGATGGGCGGAATCGAGATTATCCCCGAGTCGATAAAGGCAGAGTCGATTGCCGACGCACTGCCCATAGTCAGAAAAGAGATTCCCGCCACCAAGAAACGCCCGGGAGTCGAGCGTTCAAGCATAGATCAGCGTATCGACTACCGCTGGATAGACCTGCGTACAGATGAAAATCAGCTCATGTTCAAGGTGCAGACCGCTATGGTAAACGCTATGCGTAAGTTCCTTGTTGAGCGCAACTTCATCGAGATACACACTCCCAAGCTCATCGGTGCGGCAAGTGAAAGCGGCTCGGAGGTTTTTGAGGTCAAGTATTTCGACCGTTCCGCTTATCTCGCACAGAGCCCTCAGTTTTATAAGCAGATGGCGATGGCAAGCGGCTTTGAGCGTATATTCGAAGTAGGCCCCGTATTCAGAGCGGAGAAGTCCTACACTAACAAGCATACCACCGAGTTCTCCGGATTTGACCTTGAGTTCAGCTACATCACCTCTTTCAGAGATGTTATGAAGATGGAGGAAGAGCTGCTCACTGCAATGCTCGCAGAGGTCAAGGAGAAGTACGGTGAGGAGATCAAGGAGCTTTTCGGCATAGATGTCATAGTTCCCACAACTCCGTTCCCCGTGATAAAGCTTGCCGATCTCTATGCAGAGCTTGAAAAGGAATTCGGTTACACCGTACCTGACAGCGAGAAGGGCGACCTGACCACCGATGCGGAGAGGCTCAGCTACGAGTGGGTAATGAAGAAATACGGCCACGAGTTCCTGTTTATCACAGATTACAGCGCAGAAAAGCGTGCATTCT
>CAZFZW010000128.1:0-4039 GCA_964523465.1 uncultured Clostridium sp.
TTCGCTTTTGTTGCTTTTTCCCTTTGGTAAAATTGTCCATAAAATTCCACATACCCCGAGACTTATCCCCCGTCCGCACTTTTCAGCAACTGTTTTTTGTGATAAAATTAAGATATATATCACAGCTTTAAGGCGGAGAAAATATGGACAGTTCGGTGCTCACTGCATACATATCGGAAAATATCGAAAAAGCTCAGCGTGAAAATATTCCTGCGGCGGTGTCAAAATTTCTCGATTCTGCCGCCCTCTCCCAGGCATCGGCTCTTGTGCGTTCCACCTCGGGCAGATTCATCTTCTGGGGCGGCTTCGAGGGTGCGGAGCGTGTTATTCTGCTGAGTATACCCGAATATATAGAGGAAATCGAGCCGACAGAGATTTTTTCTCTCTACTCAGACTCCTGTCCGCTGTGTGCCGTAAGGATAGAAAAAGATAGATTTTCCACTGTCGGCCACAGGGACTATCTCGGAGCTATAATGGCTCTGGGTCTGGCAAGAGAATGTGTCGGCGACATCTGCGTGACCGCTGACGGGTGCGACATTGTTGCACTCCCCAACGCCGCAAAGTATATTGCCGACAATCTTACAGGCGCGGGGCGTGCCACGCTCAAAGCAAAAATCATCCCTCTGGGTGAAGTTCGTGCTCCGCAAAGCGAATCAAGGCAGATAAGCATAACCGTTGCATCACCAAGGCTCGATGCGGTAGTGGGCGAAATTTTTTCGCTCTCACGCTCATCGGCGGCTCAAGCCGTGTCCTCGGGAATCGTTTTTCTGAATGATGAGCAGACATTAAAGCCCGACCGCCGTGTGTCTGCGGGGGATAAGATAGTTCTCAGAGGGCATGGCAGAGCACTGCTCGAGGGTGAGTTTTCAACCACAAAAAAAGGCAGAATAAGAATCGAAGTCAAAAAATCAGTATAAACCGTGCAAAGTCTGAAATACACCGTAAAAAAGCCCCAAAAATTCGAGATTCGTGTAAAAGCAAGTCTCGGATTTTTGGGGTTTGACATTGTTTAAAATGCGATTTTTTGTTTTTAGTATTTCAGACAAGCCAATGCAGATACAACTGCATAAAATATTAAATGTTTGCAGTAATCCACAACAAGCTGCTTCTTACTAATTGTCAGATTGTCTAAGAATCACTCAGCGTCTTAAACGGCAAAACATAATAAGATGTAAGCTGTTCCTTCCCACTCAGGGCAATTTGCACACCGTCGTCCAACCATGTTACTTTATATTCCGCTTGAGCACCATCGTTACGAACATCCGCCGTGAAAGACACACTTTCATCCGGAGAGCCACTCTCATACAATGTAACTCTAAGACGATCAGACCCAAAAGGCCACGCCGGTGTGCCGATTTCGGTTATATGTAAAACATACTCGCCAGTCGGGGAATATTCTCGAAACAGTTCCGTGTTTTTGTTAAAATAAGCAACCAAGAGACACAAAGTCAAAGCGAACACGAGTGCAAGGTTTTCGATAATAAAGAAAATTCTTAATACTTTTTGTTTCATCTTGTACACCCTTAGCACACATTCATTATATCCCGTTATTCAATATTTCATTCATGGAAATCCCACGAATCAATGTCGGCATAGACATCGTTTGCGTGGTTCTTGCCGCCGTAGTTGAGTGACCGTGTATATACAGCTATGCCCGAACGATAGCAAAGCGGGACGAACGGCAAATCGGAATTAAACACCTCTATGAATGTATTTACATCTCCCGTGCCTGCCAGGAACGCCTCATAAGCTGCGCTCGACTTGCCGGAAACATCTATCCCCGAGGACACGCTGCCGCCTTTTTTGAGAATCGGCGAGAGATCCATATCGGCAGTAAGTTTAACCTCTCCGATATACATATCATATTTGCCCGAGGACACCGCCGAGCGATACTCTTTTTCACTAAGGGATGTCACGCTAACGGAAATTTTGAGCTTTTCGAGCATCGTTTTTATGCTCTGCGCCGCAGCCGCCTTGAAGGCGTTATCCTTGTTGACAAGCAGCTTTATGCTCAGCTGTTTTCCTGCGCTGTTTTTGCGTATATTTCCGTTTGAAGTTGTATATCCTGCCTCATCAAGCAATTTGCCTGCGGCATCGAGATCTGTTTTTTGCGTGTAGTCCTTGCCGCTTATCACACCCCAGTCGGGGTTAAACGGCGTATAAGCCGCCGTTGCATGACCCTGAAATGACTCGTTTGCAATCTTCTCTTTATCTATTGCAAGTGCTATTGCCTGTCTTATTTTTTCGGACGAAAGTGCCGAACTGCTCTTATTGAAAGTCATATAGACAAGATTGTTCATCTGCACTTCGGCTGTTGATGCGGAATAGCGAGTGTAACTGCCGTCACGCAAGTCGTCAAAAGCAAAGCTGATATTTCCTATCGAAAGTGCATATTTGAGCACGCTGAGGTCTTTTACATCGTAGAGGGTTATGCTATCCTTTTTCGGCGAAAAACCGTTTCTCGTGCCCTTCGCCTTGAGATAACCGACACCGTTTTCAGCAGTATAAACATATCTTCCGCAACCTGCCGCGTCCTCTTCCGTCGAGCCTTTCTTTGTCACGGCAAAGGTCAGGCAGTTGACTGCATACGGGTCATCCGCAGAAAGGGTGAACACAACGCTTTTGCCGCTCACTTTTGCACTCTCAAATTTTGCAAGCGAGGTATTGTACTGCGGAGAAGTCTTTGCACTGTTGAACGACGCCACCACATCCGATGCCGTGACCGATGAACCGTCAGAAAACTTTGCCGAGGCAAGCGACACAGTCAAAGTGCGTCCGCTTTGGATGCAGCTCGACGCAATAAGCGGCTGAGGAGTGTAATTTTTATCAAGTGCAAACAGTCCGTCATATATCAGTGTGGAAAGCTGCTGATTGAGCATACTCTGAGCTGTAAAGGGATTTAACTTGTCAGACTTTGAGAATGGGAGCTTCAGCGTCTGTATTGCCGCAACCGCATCGGACGGCATCTCGGTAGTGGTATCTCCGTCATTTCCGTTGCCCGAACAACCGCTGAAAACAAAAGAAATCGCCACAGTCAACACCAAAATTGCCGACAGGACACTGACAACTGTTTTCTTCATAAAGAACTCCTTTCAAAGCACAAGTAAAGCATTTTCACTTTACACTATTTCAACAAATCTTTGATTATTTCTCCTGCCATTATCATGCCCGCAACAGGCGGCACAAACGAGATACTGCCGGGCAACGCCCTGCGTGTGCTCTCTTCCGCCGTGACAGCAGGCTTTATCGGCTTCTCGGGCGACCAGACAACCTTGAGACTGTCTATTCCCCTGACTTTAAGCTCACGTCGCATCACACGGCACAGCGGACACATGGAGGTTTTTGAAATATCCGACACACGAAACTCGGTCGGATCAAGCTTATTACCCGTACCCATACAGGCGATGAGCGGTATCCCCCTCTTCCTGCATTCAACGGCAAGCGACAGCTTCGCCTGAACGGTATCAACGGCATCCGCCACATAATCATAGTTATACAAGAAGAAATCCGCCGAGTTTTCTTCGAGATAGAATCCGTCTATTATATGCACCTTGCACTCGGGGTTTATCTGACTTATCCGCTCTGCCGCAACCTGTGTTTTTTTCATGCCGACAGTCGAAGTGAGTGCGTAAAGCTGGCGATTGATATTAGTCACCGACACAGTATCGTTGTCAACAACGGTAAGCTCTCCGACACCTGCACGAGCGAGTGCCTCCGCCGTATACGAGCCGACCCCGCCGAGGCCGAACACAGCAACATGGCTGTTCGCAAGCCTGCTTATGCCGTCCTCGCCTATTAACATTTCACTTCTTGAAAAACGAGATAAGTCCAAAATTGCCTTCCCCCGAGCGATAATATATCTTTATTATACACTATAGCCGCCCTCTTTGCAATTTTTTATTGATAAAACCGCCTTTACGGTTGTTTTTTTGTCCGCCAGAGGTTATAATTAGATGAATACCAAGAAGAATAAAGGATGTCATTAAATGAAATTAGGTATCGAGGGAGACTCACCTAATTCCATATCTCAATACCTCCC
>CAZFZW010000129.1:0-4016 GCA_964523465.1 uncultured Clostridium sp.
TAACCTTTATCATTCTTACGCCCGAACGCACGCCGTAATCCTGCGGCTTGATGTATATCTCGTCCATTGCGTCAACAGTAGTGTCAAACAGACCGAAAACGGAGTGCTCTCTGAAGTCTATCGTGTTCTCGCCGGGGCCGTAACCGAGATATTCTACATTCTCGAACTCCTCGGGCATCTCGAGCATGAGACCGAAACGGGGGAGAACCGCAAACGCCTTCATCTCTTTTTTGGAGTTGAGAGTTGCATCGACTTTTATGTTACCTGCTGCATCGACTGTGTAGACAAGCTGAACCTTGGCGATAACGCCCTTGACCGAGCGAAGATTAAGCTCAACTGTTATGACTGCATTGCCGTCCTTGCTGCAGAGAGATACAGCGGTCGGGACGGATTTAACGCTGTCGAATCCGGAGTTCTTCCACTGCTCGATTATCGGTCTGTCGTTGTCGAGCATCGCACGGAAGATGTTCGGAACGAGTCCTTTGTTTGCGGCGGGGGACTGGTTGATGAGTTCTTTTCCGCCTATCTTATATGATGCAATTTCGCCCGACTTGCGGTCGAAAATCAGCTCTCCGCCGTCGAAGCTTACGGTGATAATGTCGTTTTCGTCCGAGCATTCGATTTTTTTGCCCTCGGGCAGAGCAATATACTTGCGTACATCATTTATGATTACCTGCTCCGATGCGATGAACTCTTCGCCGTCAAAATATTCAAAGTTCATTCGGCAGTCCGAATCGGAGGGAATGCTTATGTCAAACTTGACACTCTCGGACTCACAGGGGGCAATGTCGAGGATGAACCTCTCGCTTTCTCCGCATTTTACGCCGTCGATTATAAGCGAGCGATATATTGTTATGTATCCGCTGCTCTTGAATCTGTTTGTGTTGGTGAACACAAAGCTGCCGTCGTCTGAAAGGCTTGCTCTGACGGGACGATAGACCGCTTTCATTTCAAGTGCACCGCTCGAGGGAGCGCGGTCAGGGCGAACAAGACCGTCAACACAGAAATTGCCGTCGTGTTTTCTCTCGCCGTGGTCACCGCCGTAGGTGTATTTATACGGGCCGTCTGCATGATACACCGCATGGTCTGCCCATTCCCAAATACAGCCGCCCATGAGGTTGTCATATTTGTAGAAAAGTTCCCAGTATTCTTCCATGGCACCTGGGCCAAAGCCCATAGCGTGTGCGTATTCGCAAAGGAAGTACGGCTTGGTCTGATACCACTTGCCGCTCTGTGTTCCCATACCGACACGCTCGACCTGCTCGTGTGTCGGATACATATCGGATACCACATCGTAGGCTTTTCTCGGTGTGCGGATAACGCCCTCGTAATGTATGGGAATATCCGGGCACTCCTCGTGCAGATATTCATAGCACGCATCCTGACAGCACCAGCCGCCTGCCTCGTTTCCGAGTGACCACATTGTAACGCAGACATGGCTGCGGTCACGGTAGTACATACGCTTAACTCTGTCGAGGTATCTCGGGATCCATTTCGGGTCGTTGCTGATATAATCAAAGTCGTTGAACGGCTCGAAGATGACGCCGTGAGTCTCAATATCCGCCTCGTCAACTATATATATGCCGTACATATCCGCAAGTGCAATGAGATACGGGTCGGGCGGATAATGCGAGGTGCGTATTGCATTTCCGTTGAATTCCTTGATGAGCTTTACATCTTTTTCGTAGTCGTCGGAGGTCATCACATAACCGGTCTTGTCATTTGTGTCGTGATGGTTTACGCCCTTGAACTTTATCACCTTGTCATTAAAAGTGAAAGTGTTGCCCTTTATCTCAACAGTCTTGAAACCGGTGAGATTACGAAGGGTCATCAGCTCTTCATCGTTCTTATATAATGTAATATAAGTATCATATACCGTGGGTATCTCGGCGTTCCACTCGATAACATCAAGGTCGTCGAGATGTATAACAGTCGAGCGCTCGGCCTTTGCCGTGCTGTCGGCTATAACTTTGCCGTCCTGTTCAAGCGAAACGCTTATATCACATCCGCTAAGCTTTCCCTCAACGGACACTTCGATATCCGCTTCCCACTTGCCGTCCGATTTTTTCGGATGAACATAGTAGTCGTTGATGTATACGGCAGGAAGCTTATAGAGCAGAACATCACGAAAAATTCCTGTTTCACGGAACATATCCTGACACTCGAGAAAAGTGCCTGTGCTCCATCTGTGAACCACGGCAACAAGCTCGTTTGTGCCCTCATAAATAAATTCGGAGATGTCAAATTCCGCTGTGTTGTGTGCACCTTCGCTGTAGCCGACATACATTCCGTTTATGTAAAGGTCGATGCATGGGGCAACGCCGAGGAAACTTATAATATGTATGTCGTCTGAATTTGTCACTTCAAATGTTTTGTGATAAACACCTGCCTCCATCTCGTCCGGGAGAGAGGGTATATCTGTGTCGGTCTCGTAAGGGCAGTTGAGATATACGGGCGGCATATATCCCGTGCGCTGCAGGGTTGAGGGAACATGAATCTTATCAAAATCCGTGTTCTGTATATTGAGAGAATCGGGGAGAAGAGAAATGTCGCTGTAAAACTTGAAATCCCACTCGCCCGAAAGCAGCTCAACCAGATCGGATTCGGCTCTCTCGTTCTTTATTGCAACCTGCGCAAGCCTGTCCTTCTTTGAAAACGGTATGAAATATGCCCGTGCCGCTCTTTTGTTGTCCTCAAAAACATCAAAATTGCGGTAGTTTGTTTTGTTCAGCTTGTACTCCATAATAGAGTTCCTCCTTGAGAAAAGTGCCGAAGCACCGTTTACAGACTAAGATATATTAACATATTTTTACCGATTCTTCAATCCGTTTGTTACTTTATTCATAAAAATTTATAAATTCTCCATAATTGTTATACCATTTTTGCACAAAACGTGGTATTATTTTAGTATCAAAACTTAAAGGAAGTGCCGATAATGCAACAGCTCGATATTAAAAGCTACGACCTGACTCCGATACATTGCTATCTTTGGGATGATGTTGAAAATCCCGTAGGTGTTGTGCAAATATCGCACGGTATGTGCGAGTATGCCGGCAGATACGATGAGTGGGCAAAACGGCTCAATGGCAGGGGATATATAGTTTTTGCGGACGACCACCGTGCCCACGGCAATACCGAGACAGATGAAAACAGGGGCAGACATCCGGGCGATATAGAGAAAAAGACGGTTTCGGATCTCGTTTTCTTCTATTATTGGCTGAAGAGACGCTACGGTTTGCCGCAGGTGCTTATGGGCCACAGCTACGGCAGCTTCCTTGCACAGGATTTTCTCCAGCAGGGTACGGATGTTAAGGCGGTCGCTCTTTGCGGAACAGCAGATATGAATGGGGCGCAGGCAGCATTGGCGTTGCTTTGGCCGCTCGAACTGTTTGCGAAGAATTGGTGTCCAAAGTTTGTCAATCCTGTCAGCGATATTATATTTGATGCACGCTATAAGGGCGAAAAAGGTCCGGCTCAGTGGGTGACGAGCGATAAGGCGCGCCGCCAGGTTTTTATAGATGACCCTATGGCAGGTATAGATATAAGCGTCAACTTCGACTGGAATATGATAAAGTCGTTCGGTCGTATCTATAAAAAGGAGAGCATCGCAAAGATAAGCCCCGATGTGCATATAGGTATTTTCAGCGGCGATATGGATCCTATCGGCGGCACGAAATCCTCAAAAGCGAAAAAGCTGCTGCGCCGTTACGAAAAGGCGGGACTCAATGCCCAAATACATATATATAAAGAAGCGCGTCACGAATTGCACAACGAGAAATGCCGTGATGAGTATTTTGAGGATATTGTGAAGTTTTTTGACACAGCAATAAAACAGTCGCAAACACAAAAGCGTTGATATATAAGGCTTTCAGCCGAATGAACACACGGACAAAATAAAAAGTTTCAAAAAAATCGGAAAATTTTGAAATTAGGTGTTGACAAGTCGGCTTTGATGTGTTATTATAGTCGAGCACTTGAGCGAGGGGGCAAACGAAAGGGAGCCACCGAGCGGAAAA
>CAZFZW010000130.1:0-3943 GCA_964523465.1 uncultured Clostridium sp.
AGTATATCAGAAAAATTTGCGGAAATCCACCGCCTATATAACAACCGCCCGAACATTTTCGTCCGGGCGGCCTCGGTATCAATCTTAAAGCAATTTTAATTTAAGAGCGGTTTCTGAAGAGCCTTTTTGTGTACCACCCGATTACTTGCTTTTCTCCCTGCTTGCTTTCTTGAGAAAAATAAGCGGAATGACAATGAACACGGCGATAATGGCGGAGACGAGGAATATAGTAGGTATCGGGACAAATGTGGTCTCGCCGTAGTCGTTGAGCATAGTGCCCAACTCATATCTTGATGAGAACTTCGAGATAGTCCAACTGCCGACTTTGGGGCCTATTACCATGGGCAGAGTGACTGCAAAGAGCATTCTTACACCCTGGAACTGACCGACTTTGTCTTCGGGGGTGTAGTCACGCACTGTAGCATTGAGAATTATCATCAAAAGGCCGTAGCCGAGAATCATGACAATTGCACATATCGCAAACTGTCCGAGCGTCTTTGCGAAGAATATCGCAACAAGACCTGCGACGAATATTATTACCGCAGGGAAAGCAAATGCCTGCTTGCCCACCTTGTCGAGGAGCTTGCCGAGCAGAACGGTCACGACAACGAGTGCAACAACAGCCGCACCGCCGCCGATGAGCAGTGGAGTGGTTATCTGGAATGTTGCGAGGTCAAACTTGAGATAGTGCTGAACATAAATGAATATGTAGGGCATGAAGACCTGAACCGCCGTGTTGAATATGCAGGCAGAAGCGAGGCAGAGGTAAAGTGCGGCGTTGCTCTTGACAACTGACGGGCGGAAACCGTACACAAGGTCGCTGAGATAGTTGCCGTTTTGTTTAACGCCTTTTCTCGCATCCTTGATGGTGAACAGACCGATGATTCCGCACAGAGTTACAAGTGCGCCGAGGAAGATGAAACAGGCGGGATAACCTACCGCATCAACGCCGATTCCGAACGCAACCGTGACTATTACCATGGCAAACACGGGCAAAAGTGCGAGTACCGCTTCGGCTGTGCCTCTGTTTTCCGGTACAGTGACATCAGTCAGCCACGCATTGAATGCGGCATCGTTTGAAGTTGAACCGAAGAAAGTCATCACGCAGTCCATGACAATGACTACGCAGACGGTGGCGGCAACTATTTTTGCCTCGTCGGAGATAGAAAACAGGCGGCCGATATTTTCACGGGAGATGAGAGCGAATACCGCAACGGTAAAGCCCCAGATTATGTATCCGCCGCAGATAAATACTTTTCGTTTGTCCAGCTTGTCGCTGAGAGTACCCATGAGAAAGGTTGTGACGACTGCGGCAATCGCACTTGCGGCGACCATTTTTGAGATGTCGTCTGCCGTACCGCCGATGTAGTTGAAAAGGAAAGTGTTAAAATAGACATTCTCAACAGCCCATGCCACCTGACCGATAAAGCCGAAGAGCAGGATGTTGAACAACAGGCGTCCGCCGAGTTTTTTCTTGTCCACTGTATATCCTCCGTTCCGTGAACAGTATTATCCGTTCACCGTTTAATTTACATTAGATATAATATCAAACTTGAGAAAAATAATCAACATATTTTGTTTATCATTATCATAATTTATTGAAGTTCTTCGATTTTTTTGCTCAAATTAACAACTTCACACATCCATACGGCACAGGAATGACCGTAATAGGGAATGACGAAAAACGAAGGAAATATCAGCAAACAGCTCAAAAACCAAAGCACAAAGCCGAGTTTGAAACGAAGAAAATTAAAACAGTGTCCACGCATAATGGTATAACTCGACTTGAGTACCGTTCCTGTCGAAATTCTCGGCTTGCCTGCGGCAATATAACTCGCCGCCGACAGGAGTTGTGAGACTATGCAGTTGAAAATCAATCCCACTGCAAGCAGCATCACACTGCCTGCGATAGTGATAACCGCTGTCAATATCACGACATCGGAAGAAAAAAGCAGACGGATGCCACCTAAGAGCAGCAACGCTCCGGGAGAAAGAAAAAAGCAGAGGGAAACAAGGCTCAACAGCCGCAGTGCCAATTCGAGCCTTAATGCTGCAAGCCCGTTTCGCCCCTTAAAAACGCCCACACAAGCGAAAGCACTTTCATTTCGTGACTGGGCCGAGAGCAGAAAATATCTGCGAAGTCCGTATGCTATAGGAGTATACAGAGCCAAAACAAATAAAAACAGTAACAGACAGGCGGTAATATTGACGGCGGGGACAAGCAAAAACGAGAGGGATGAGAGAGTGGAGGTGATTTTCTCTGCCTTGAGCAGCATTTTTGTCCCTGCGTTCATAAATCCTCCTGCCGCCGTGGCGAACGCAAGGCAGAGACATAAAGCCGCCGTTTGTGTTCCGCCTTGTGTCTGTGCCGCTCTGCCGCATACTCTTATCTGTGAGTTTTTCATAATACCACCGCCCTGTTTTTTAGAATATTTTGCCCTGTATATTTTTAAATATGACGGCAATATCGTCTGTAGCCTGTGCCGAATAAAAATTTTGAAGGTTGATTGCGGCGGCGAATTGTTTTATACTATACTATAAATATCTATTCTCGGAGGTGCATATGAAGATAACTGCGGCCGATAAGCATACCCTCACTGCCGATATTCATGGAATGCGTGGTGCGGATGCCGAGTTCAGGCTGATGAGCCTTATTGAAAACGGCTCGGAAAGCGTGGACACGATAATCGTGATACACGGTTTTAACAGCGGTCAGGTCTTGAAGAAGACGGTCAGAGACTTGAAGTCGGACAGGATAAAGGAAATATGTCCCGGAGAAAATTCGGGGATAACGATAATTAAACTCAGAAAGAACAGGAGAAAGAAATGAAGAAGATTATAAAGACTGTACTGATTGTGATTTTGTGCGTGGCGATATGTGCAAGCGGCGGATACGGAATATATTACGGCGTTTCATATAAAAAGATAAATCCGAAGCAGACACTTTCGATAACGAGCATAGACGGAATAAATGTTGATGGGGTAACGCTTACCGCACACAGGGGAATGAGCGCAACTGAGCCTGAAAATACCTTGCCGGCGTTCAAGGCGGCGTGCGAGGCAGGATTTGATTTTGTTGAGTTTGATATTACCCCCACGGCAGACGGCAAGTGGGTCGTTATGCACGACAACAAGCTCAAGCGTACCGCAAACAGCAAAAAGCTGGTGACGGATAGTACTTTCGAGGAGATAAGCCAACTGCACATCACAAACGGCGCAAACATCGAAAAATATACCGACCTTAAAATCCCCACACTCGAAGAGACGATGGAACTTTTGGATGAATACTATCCCGAGGTTCGTCCAATGATAGAGATAAAGAAAAGCGGTGCTGATAAGGTGGATTCGCTCGTTGAATTTTTCAAGGACTATGCCGCAAAGGGCAGAAGCACTGTTGTTATCTCATTTGACAAAACTGTTATTGAAACCCTCTCGCGTGAGTGCCCCGAACAGACATATTGGCTGCTCTCAGACCAGCTTACAGATGAGACATTTGAATTTTGCTCAACACACGAGGGCGTGTGGATGGCGTTTAATGGCAACTATTCGGGCAACACCGACAGCAAGATACAGCAATACATAGATGCCGATATTCAGCTCGCAGCGTGGACTATCAATAAACCCGAGACACTCAAGCACCTGTATGACCTCGGAGTAAGATATTTCACAACCGAATGTATAATCCCCTGATACCTGATATAAGATATTGCGATTGTATTGTCAAAATTTTTAAAAATAGGTGTTGACAAACTGTAAAAATATGGTATACTAATAACAGTAATCATTACTGATTATGAACGGAGTGAGAGCATGAGGTATTCGTCACAGAGGGATACTGTTTTAAAGGTAGTCAAAGCGGCTCGTGATCATCCGACTGCGGACACCATATATTCCCGTGTGCGTGCCGAATTGCCGAAGGTCAGCCTCGGTACTGTTTACAGAA
>CAZFZW010000131.1:0-3937 GCA_964523465.1 uncultured Clostridium sp.
TTCTCACAACGCAGCTATGGGCGATTTTTCCGCAGTCCGATCACTCCATCAAAGACATGGCGATCGCCTTTATCTTAACCGTATAATCATTAACCTCTCTGGACAGGCTATGATGGAGATTGTAGTCCCCTATCTCGCCGGCACAGTCAATTATCTCTGTGAGTCCGTTGCGGATCTCTTCAAACTTCGAGGCAAGGCACAGCTTGGATTCCATATCGAACAGCTGTGCTTCGGCACGTTTGATTGCATCACGAACGCCTTGACGGGTTATCCCCTCGTTCTCCGCAATCTCGGAGAGAGACAGATCTTCATTGTAATAATAGCCCAGAAAATCACGCTGCTTTTCGGTAAGCATATCGCCGTACAGGTCTAAAAGGCCGACGATTTCAAGATTCTTTGCCACAGTATCTCACTCCTCCTCTTAAAGATTGCGTGCAACAAAACGCCCCTGTAAAGTTATTCCGCTTTACAGGGGGTTATTATACTAAAAATATCGTCTGCTGTCAAGCACTATTTTTCCGAAAAATCGAACTTTTTTCAACATTCCGAATGTGGAAAACCTCAGAAAAAGTCGAATTGCGTTTTTGTTCATCAAGTGCTTGTGCTTCACTCGGCAAAAAGCAACAAGATATGCCCTTTCACCGCAACGCCTATGCAGAAAAGTGTGTGGAAAACTTTTTTATTTGAGCGAAACTATAGTCACTCCGTCCTCGCCCTCTCCGTATATTCCGAGGCGAAAGCTCTTTACATACGGCGACTTTTTGAGATACTGATTAACGGCACTTCTGAGTGCGCCCGTGCCCTTGCCGTGAACTACGGTGAACTCGCCGAGTCCCATTCTGAGCATATAATCTATATATCTGTCAAGCTCCATTATGCAGTCATCCACAGTAAGTCCTCTGACATCGAGGCGTGACGAAGCATCCATATTCATTTTGCTCTCAACACCTGTTCGGCGTGCCGATGAATTGGGGCTGCGTTTTTTCGGTGCATTCTCAATAAGACGAAGGTTCTTGAGTTTGACACGGGTCTTGACTGCACCTGCGAGCACCTCAACATTTCCGTTCCTGTCAACGGGTGAGAGGACAGTAGCCTCTCTGCCTATGTCGGCGATAAGCACATTGTCACCTTTTTTAAGCTCTCGGGGCAGTACATATCCGTCATTGTCAACGCCCTTTGTCACCACAGGGTCAACCGCCTCATCGATTGCGCCGAGACCTTTTTTGACCACTGCTCTCGCACGGCGTGCAAGCTCTGCGGCATCCTTGGTCTTTTCTTTTTCTTTTTTGAGCCTGTCAAGCTCATCGAGCAGAGCGTAGCTCTCACGCTTTGCCTGTTGGGTCAGCTTCTCGGCCTGTGCCTTTGCCTTTTCTATTTCAGCCTCACGCAGAACATCGACCTCGGCAAGCCGTTGTTCAGCTCGCTCAAGCTCCTTCTTCGCTCTGGCACTCAGTTCCTTTGCACGCTCGTGTTCCTCCTCCATGCGGCGGCGGTTCTCTTCAAGCTTATCAACAACATCCTCAAAACGGACATTTTCGTTATTTACAAGCTCTTTAGAGCGCTCGACAACACGCATATCCATGCCGAGGCGTTCACAGATAGCCAGAGCATTGGAGCGTCCGGGCACACCTATCAAAAGGCGGTAAGTCGGACTGAGAGTTGCAACATTAAACTCGCAGCAGCCGTTTTCCACCCTCGGAGTTTCGAGGGCATAGGCTTTAAGCTCCGCATAGTGCGTGGTGGCGGCGATTTTTGCGCCCTTGAAATGCAGATCCTCGAGCACCGCCATTGCAAGTGCCGCACCCTCAACGGGATCTGTACCTGCGCCGAGCTCGTCTATCAGAACAAGGCTGTGCTCGCCTGTTTTTGACATTATATCGATGATATTCGTCATATGTGCCGAGAAGGTAGAGAGCGACTGCTCTATCGACTGCTCATCGCCTATATCGGCGAGCACTTCATCAAAGACGGAAAGTCTGCTCCTGTCGCCTGCCGGTATCATCAATCCGCACATCGCCATAAGTGAAAACAGTCCAACCGTCTTTATCGACACGGTTTTACCGCCCGTATTCGGGCCGGTTATCACAAGCGTATCAAAGTCCGTCCCGAGGCGTATATCAACGGGCACCACCTTGTTTTTATCTATCAGCGGATGGCGTGCGGCACGAAGTTCTATCTCGCCGTCACGGTTGAGTATCGGCACTGTTGCGCCTATTGAATAAGCATACTGCGCCTTTGCGAAGATGACATTGAGTTCAACCGCACATTCGTAGCTGTTCTTTATCCCCTGCTCAAACTCACCAACCATGACGGAGAGTGCCGTGAGTATGCGTTCTATCTCGTCCTGCTCCTTGGAACGCAGAACCTTTATCTCGTTATTTGCCTCAACCACGGGCATAGGCTCAACAAATACGGTAGCACCGGAGGAGGATGTGTCATGAACAAGTCCCTGCACCTCGCCACGGTATTCCGCCTTGACAGGCACAACATATCTGCCGTTTCGCTGGGTGATTATATTTTCCTGCATAAACTTGGCGTAGTGCGCCGAGCGTGTCATCTTATCGAGCTGTTCACGGACTTTGGACTCCTGCACTCGGATCTTCCGCCTTATCTCAAACAGCTCCGGCGAAGCGTTATCCGAAATTTCCTCCTCTGAGATTATTGCGGAGGTTATCTTTGTTTCAAGATATTTATTCGGCTGCAACGCCGAAAAAAGCGGATCGAGCACACTTTCGACACCTGCGTTTGTGCTGCGCCACTGAGCGAGAGCACGCACTGTTCTGAGCACCTCGGCAACATCGAGCAGTTCACGCATGGACAGCGTACTGCCTGCACCTGCTCGAGCCGCAGCATTGTTGACATTCTTCAGTCCGCCGAAAGACGGCCCCCCGAAGCGTGCCAAAAGCATATGTGCATCCCGTGTCTGATTAAGGCTCGCCTGAGCCAAATCGAGATCGGACTCGGGGTGCAGAGAAAGAGCCAGCTCACGGGCGTCCTCACAGGCGGTGAAGTCCGCAAGACGTGTGAGTATTTTATCAAATTCCAACGCCGTCAGATGACGGTTCATTTTTTCAGACATAACAAATCCTCTTGCTCATTTAATATACTTATAACTTACCACATCCGAGCCGCCGTGTAAAGTAAAAAAAGACCCGACTTCAAACAAAGTCAGGTCTTGAAAGGCTGTTATCAGTCGCTCGTGTAGGGAAGAAGAGCAACGTGACGGGCACGCTTAATAGCGGTGGTAAGCTCTCTCTGGTGAGCAGCGCAGTTGCCGGTGACTCTTCTGGGAAGAATCTTTGCTCTGTCAGAGATATACTTGTGAAGTCTGGCTGTGTCCTTGTAATCTATGCACTCAACCTTATCGACGCAGAAAGCGCAAACCTTCTTGCGGCCCTTGCGGTTGGGTCTTCTGTCGTTTTTCTCGTATGCCATGGTGTTAACCTCCTCTTTGGCTAAGATGGCAGCCGCTATACGGCTGTATTATTTCGGCGATATGCCGAGGTTTCGTCATTCTCAGAACGGGAGATCGTCGCTTATCGGGATCTCCTCGAAGTCGTCCGCACCGCCTGTAGCGAAGCTTGCGGCAGGCTGAACTCTTGCAGGCTGCGACTGAGCGGCACCTGTGCCGGTCTCGCTCTTGGAGCCGCAGAAGCTAATTTCGTCTGCAACGACTTCAAACGATGTGCGCTTGTTGCCGTCCTTGTCCTCGTAGTTGTCCATGCGGATGCTGCCGCGGACAGCTATCATAGAACCCTTGTGGAAGAAACGGGAAACGAAATCAGCCTGCTGTCTCCATGCGACAACACGGATGAAATCGGTCTGTCTCTCCTCGCCCTGCTTCTGGAATCGGCGATCGACTGCAACGGTAAATCTCGCAACTGTGACGCCCGAGGGGGTTGGACGCTGTTCGGGATCGGCAGGAAGTATGCCCATA
>CAZFZW010000132.1:0-3879 GCA_964523465.1 uncultured Clostridium sp.
CGGAAGAAAAAGACAGAGCATATTTTGAGCAGATAAATAAAGAGGCTTTTCCGATTTCGGAGCGAATGAGCTTTGACGAGATATTTGATTTCGCATCAAATACTAATACGGATGTACTTGGACTATATGATGAAGAAAAACCAATAGGTTTTGCCGTCGTTTTGAAAAATGCGAAGTGCGGATATGTTTATTTCATAGCGATTGATAAGCGTATGCGTTCAAAAGGTTATGGCAGTGAGGCAATAAAAAAGATAGCGGAAAGATATTCTCGATTGCAGCTTGTTCTGGATTTTGAAGTTATCGACGAAAAATCGAAGAACAATGAACAGAGGGTACGCAGAAAAAATTTTTATCTGCGAAACGGGTTTCATGAAACGGGAAATTATACAATGCTCGGAGATGAACGCTTTGAAGTGGTGTGCAATGGAGGCGAGCTTAACAAAACTGCGCTTAAGGATTTGCTTTCGGTTATTCATAAATATCGTCCGGAGCTTCCCGATGTTTTGATATGATGAATTTAGTCGCTGAGTGAAAGTCAAAATCTCTTTAAAAAGCAAAAGACGCACTACTCTCTGTTGAGAGTAGTGCGATCGTCGTTTTGCTGTCGGTCGGAAAAAGATTCCTTCGTGACCTTGTTGGTGTTATTCTGTTTCTTCTCTCGGCTTGAACCGCTTTGAGGGTTTGTATATGAGCAGCGCAATGAAGTTGAGCAATGCTGTTGCCGAAAGACTGACGGGATAGACCGTCATAATAGTTGTGAATTCGGGAACTCTCGGAAAAACGAACTCTATCCAGAATATCCTTATCCCGCACACGCCGATTGTTGTTAAAATAGCCGGCACAAGCGAGATTCCGAACCCTCGCAGGTATCCCGAGAACATCTCATACAGCATACAGAATATGTACGCCGACAGAACAATGACCAGACGGCTGTAGCCTATCTCTATGACCTCGGGGTTGCTGTTGAATATCGAGAGCAGGAACCGTCCCGAAACCAGAACTATTCCGATTGCCGCAAGAGATGCGGCTGTGTCCTCGACGAGACTCAATGCAAGAACTTTTTTGCAACGTTTTATCTTTCCTGCGCCGTAGTTCTGTCCGACAAAGGTGGTACACGCCTGAGTGAATGAGTTCAATACATCGTAGGCGAAAATCTCAACATTATATGCTGCACTCGATGCCGCAATAACAACCGTTCCGAGACTGTTTATCGCGGACTGAATAATGATGTTCGATATGGCGAAAACGGCACTTTGCAGACCTGCAGGCATACCGATTTTCATGATATTTCTAAAACTTAAAAAGTCGAATTTAAGCTCTTTTATTTCAACCTTTATGTCCTTGTCTGTACGCAGCAGGACGATGAAAAGTATAGCGGAACTGACTGCGTTCGAGACCACTGTCGCTATTGCGACACCCTCGACATTTAAGCCGAGGACTATGACGAAAAACAGGTTGAGTATCACATTGAGCACACCCGAGGCGGCAAGGGCGAGCAGGGGGATTTTTGTTTCACCGATACTCCTGAAAATCGCCGCTTCAAAGTTATAGAGCAGAATTACGGGTAAACCGATGAGATATATCCTGAAATACTGTATCGCAAGCGGCAGAACATCTTCGGGAACATTCAACATACCGAGAACCTTTCCCGCCAACAGTTCGCCGATAATCGCAACTGCAACACCGCCGACTAATGCAATCAAAATCGAGGTGTGAACCGCTCGTTTGACGGCGTTTTTATTGCTCCGTCCTATTGCATTGGCGATGACGACATTTGCACCCAGTGATATGCCGATGAACATATTGACGATAAGTCCTATCACGGGACTGTTTGCACCGACTGCAGCTACTGCCGCCGTTTTGTATTCGCCTGCAAAATTTCCGACAACGGCTATGTCCGAAGCGTTGAAAAGCTGTTCGAGTATGGCGGTTGCCGCAACGGGCAGGGCGAACGCGGGCAGCTTGTTCCAGATTGAGCCGTTTAACATATCTATCTTGTTTTTATCTCTTTTCCTCATCCTGTGACCTCTCTTTATATCAGAGAATTATACTCTTGTGTTCTGTATATATCAAGATTAACAATCACCAAAAAAGATAAGGGGACAGCTATGGTACTTGTTGAAAAGTCAAATCTTCCGCAAAATGAGATCGCCCTTGCCGCAGTGAGCAAAACGGCGTATGAAATAAAAGGGTATTTGAAATCGCACAAAATTGAATTGATTGAAATAGAGCCGTCGCCGCTTATCACGGACGGCACGACGGCACACTCGGATTTACATCTTCTTCACCTCGGCGGCAAAAAGCTGATTTTGAGCCGTGAACAGCAGGGGAGCGAACAATACCTGTCATCGCTCGGCTTCTCGGTCAAAGTGCTTTCGTCGCCGCTCGGCTCGATTTACCCCGAAGATGTGCCGCTCAATGCCGCCGTTTTCGGGAGCAGAGTTATATTCAATCCCGTGACGGTCACACCGCTTGCGGACTTTTCGGATTTTGCCGCTATATCGGTGCGGCAGGGGTATACAAAATGCTCTGTTGTGCCTGTGAACGCCCACACGATTATAACAGATGACTCTGCGATAGCTCAAAAGGCAGAGGCGAGCGAACTTGATGTACTTCTCGTTTCAAAGGGCGATGTTCGCCTGCCCGGGCGTGAATACGGCTTTATCGGCGGCTGCTGCGGACTTATCGCACCTGATAAAATGCTTTTCAACGGCGACCTTTCAACACACCGTGACGGCGAAAAAATCAAAGCGTTTTTGAGCACACACGGCGTTTCGTGCGTTTGTGTCGGAGAATATCCGCTTACGGACATAGGCGGTATACTGCCGCTTGCGGAAAAAGAGCGGTAAAAACACCTTTGTTTCTAAAATATACTTTTAATTTTTGCAATTGTGCTATCATATTCCGTAGAACTTTTTTGAGGTGGTTAAAATTAAGAAAAATCAGTTAAAGGGCAGCATCTTTCTCATTCTCGCTGCCGTGATTTGGGGAATGTCGTTTGTTGCCCAGAGTAAGGGCGTGGAGGTTATAGAACCGCTCACTTTCAATGGCATAAGAATGATTATGGGCGGAATAGTGCTTCTGCCTGTAATAGGTATTACTGCGGCGGTAAACTCGAAGAAGAGCCGCAAGCTCAGTGAGAATGCCGATACAAAAACGGCCGAACAGAAGAAAATCGACAGAAAGAATCTCTTGAAGGGCGGACTTGCCTGCGGACTTGTGCTGTGCGTGTCGAGCAATCTCCAACAGGCGGCGTTTAATTATACGACAGTCGGCAAAGTCGGATTCATCACCGCTCTTTATATGCTCCTTGTACCGATAATAAGCCTCGTGCTGTTCAAAAAGCGTGCGCCTGTAGCCGTATGGATAGGCGTTGTAATGGGAGTGTTCGGACTGTATCTGCTGTGTGCAGGCGGCGAAAAATTCTCGTTCGGAAAAGGTGAGATGCTTGCACTTTTGTGCGCGTTCGGTTATGCGGCGCATATATTTGTTATAGATAAGTATTCCGCAATCGTTGACGGCGTTAAGCTTTCGTGCGCTCAGTTTTTGGTGTCGGGCACAGTTTCGGTCATATTGATGTTTATATTTGAAAACCCGAACATCGACGCCATCCTCACCGCCGCACCTTATCTGCTGTATACGGGCGTGATGTCCTGCGGAATAGCGTTTACATTCCAAACCCTCGGTCAGCGTGATGCCGAGCCCACAGTGGCATCGATGCTCCTGTGCCTCGAGTCCGTGTTCGCCGTCATCTTTGCGTGGGTGCTTATCGACCAGAAAATGACCGCCAAAGAACTCACCGGTTGTATAATAATGTTCATCGCCATCCTCTTAGCCCAACTGCCGGGAGATTTAGTGAAGAAGAAAGATTGAGTTTTA
>CAZFZW010000133.1:0-3874 GCA_964523465.1 uncultured Clostridium sp.
AAAGCTGCTCGGCATCCATCTCACCGAGACCTTTGTAACGCTGAATGTCACAGCTGCCCGAGCCGCCGAACTCCTCCATGAATTGGTCTCTCTCCTCATCAGAGAAAGCGTAACGCACCTTTTTGCCCTTGCTGACCTTGAACAGCGGCGGCTGTGCGATGTATATATGCCCCTGCTCGATGAGCGGACGCATATAGCGGAAGAAGAATGTCAACAGCAGTGTTCTGATATGTGCGCCGTCAACATCGGCATCCGCCATGATGACTACTTTGTTGTAGCGAAGCTTTGAAATGTCAAATTCATCGCCGATACCCGTACCGAGTGCTATAACGACGGGCATGAGCTTATCGTTGCCGATAACTCTGTCAAGACGGGCCTTCTCGACATTGAGCATCTTGCCCCAAAGGGGAAGAATAGCCTGAAAACGTCTGTCTCTGCCTTCTTTTGCGGAACCGCCTGCGGAATCTCCCTCGACGATGTAAAGCTCGGTACGCTCTGCATCACGCTCTGTGCAGTCGGCAAGCTTGCCGGGCAGGGAGTTCGAGTCGAGCACGGACTTGCGGCGTGCAAGCTCACGGGCCTTTCTCGCCGCCTCTCTCGCACGGGAGGCATCGAGTGCCTTTGAGAAGATCGCCTTTGCAACGGCGGGGTTCTCCTCAAAATATGTCATCAGCTTCTCATAAACCGTGGTGGAGACAAGCTGAGTAATGTCGGTATTGCCGAGCTTACCCTTAGTCTGACCCTCGAACTGAGCCTCGGTAAGCTTTACGCTTATAACCGCAGTCAGACCCTCTCTTACATCGTCACCGGAGAGCTTCTTGTCTCCGTCTTTAAGGATGGAATACTTGCGGCCGTAGTCGTTGAACACACGGGTCAGAGCAGTCTTGAATCCGGTCTCATGAGTACCGCCGTCTATTGTGTGGACATTGTTTGCGAACGAGAGCATCGTCTCATTGTAGCTGTCCGTATACTGCATTGCTATCTCGGCACTTCTGTCGCCGTTCATGGCGGAGAAGTGGATAGGTGTTTCGTGCAGGGGAGTCTGGCCTCTGCTCGTTGTCAGATAATCGACAAAACTCGACAGTCCGCCCTCATAGCAGTAGGTACGCTCAACGATATTCTCGCTGTCACGCCTGTCCGCAAGAGTTATGCACAGTCCGGCGTTGAGGAACGCCGACTCGCGCAGATGTCTCTCGAGTGTTTCAAAATCGTAAACCGTAGTCTCTCTGAATATCTCGGGGTCGGGCTTAAAGCGGATAGTCGTACCCGTAGTGGTTGCGGTGCCTATCTCTTTGAGCTCATAGTCGGGATGTCCGCCGTTTGAGAATCTCTGCTGATAAACATGGCCGCCCTGAGCAACCTCAACCTCAAGCCACTCGGAGAGGGCGTTGACGACAGACGAACCGACGCCGTGCAGACCGCCCGACACCTTGTATCCGTTGCCGCCGAACTTACCGCCTGCGTGCAGAACGGTCAAAACGACGGTGACGGTGGAGATACCCATCTTCTCATTCATACCCACGGGGATGCCTCGTCCGTTGTCGCGAACGCTTATGACATCGCCGGGAAGAATTTCAACATCGATATTCGTGCAGAAACCTGCCAGAGCCTCGTCTATGGAGTTATCGACTATCTCATAAACAAGGTGGTGCAGACCTCTCGGGCCTGTTGAACCGATATACATACCGGGGCGTTTACGCACCGCTTCAAGGCCCTCAAGCACCTGAATCTGACTTGCGTCATATTCCTCGGTCACTTTCGTGTCCATATCCTTGTCAAGCTCAACGGATTCATCAAGCTCCAGCTCGTCGATACCGTTTTCAAGCTCCTGTTTATTCTCGTTATTTTCCAAGGGATTCACCCTCCTGTTCAATTATCACTGATTAGCCAAAGTGGAGAACACACTCTTTTTCTTTGCCTTTTTGGGCTTGTACTTCGGCGGATTCTCAAGTCTCATTCTTGCACTCTTCGATTTGCCGAGGTACTTGTTGACCTGAATTACGGGAGAAATCATATCCGCACTCATATAATCAACGCAGTTTGCAAGCAGCTCCTGATCGTTGTCGAGCTGACCGAGAACGGTGACTGCAATGATGCTCTGTATCTCGTTGGTGCCGTCGTCATATATCTCATTGAGGAGATTGAAGAGTTTCTTTATCTTCTGAGGGTTGTTCTCCTTTATCACACGGACGACCACGGGAGCGGCGTGATTTTTGAAGAAATCCTCGGGAAGAAATTCGCCATAGGTCTCAATGTTCTTCCTGTACTCGTCACGAAGCTCGGGATACATGGCACTCAGACGGTTTGCAAAGGTGTTTGCATCGTAGCAGGCCTCGCCGTTCTTTGCGGCGGTCTTTGATACGGGAGTCGGGAGCTTGACCTTTTTCTTTGCGGCGGCAATGTTTTTGCCGAAGGACTCCTCGATAAGCTCGGCATATTCTTCCGAGATGTACTTTATATCCTTATCATCGGCCGAAGCAAGGTCGAGCAGGGAGTGTGCTATCTTTGCGAAATCGGTCTCGTTTGCACCCTCCTTCTGTGCCCAGAGCAGAGCTATCTTATTGTCGTAATGTTCTATTCTCAGCGCCTTGTTTTCGCCTGCGAAGTCCATAACAGCTCTTCCGCTCGTTACCTCAACGGGGATACCGTCCGTGAAATCGGCAGGTGTAGTGACCTTGAAGCCGCACTTGGTCAGCGTAGGCTCAAGGTTCTCGTAAATGTCGCGCATCGCGATGCGAATATCAAGCATAACAGTTCTCCTTAAATATAAATATATTATATACTAATATATAGTAACATAAAGCAGTCTTGTTTGCAATGCTTTTGCGGAAATTTTAAAGCCCGTCGGGTAAATAAAACGGGTTGACTAAACGCCTGTACTTGTGGTATTATAAAAAATCAATAGACAGGATGAATTTCAAAGAGATTTGTGCTGAAAATTATAGTGAAAAGGGCGTTTTCATGGAAAGAAATGTGTTCATAAACATCAACGCCGCCTACTCCTCTCCGGACGGGAAATACTCCACCCAGACCGACACGCAGGGCACGATGAAGCTTTGCGACGGCGGATGCGAGCTTTGCTACGAAGAACCTGCGGACGAGCTTGAGGGCAGCGTAACAACTCTGAATATCGGCAATGACGGGCTTGTTACCATGACACGCACGGGGCACTTCACCACCGAAATGGTCATGGAGCAGGGCAAACGCCATGTCTGCCACTATATGACCCCGTTCGGCGATATGCTTATGGGAATATTCGCAAAAAAAGTCGAGTCGAATCTTGACGAAAACGGTGGCGAGCTTCATCTGCACTACACCATTGATGTCAACGCAGACCTCGCCTCGACAAACGAGTTGAAAATAACGGTAAAGTAATCATAAAAAGGATGGGTAAAACTTATGTCAGTTCTTGTAAAACAGGTTGAAAATAAGCTCTGCGAGCTTGTAAAGCAGGCAGCAGCAAAGGCAATAGCCTGCGGCGAGCTGCCCGAGGCCGAGCTTACGGATAATATCAAAGTCGAGATTCCGGCAAACAGGGATAACGGCGACTACTCCACCAACGCCGCCATGGCGTGGGCGAGAAATTTCCGCCGTGGACCGGCTCAGATAGCCGCCGCAATCGTCAAAAATATCGACCTCGAGGGCACGGCGTTTTCCTCATGTGAGGCGGCAGGCCCCGGTTTCATCAACTTCAGACTCTCCGACCGTTTTTATTCGGAGATACTCATGGACATCCGCCAAAAGGGCGAGAACTACGGCCGTTCCGATTTCGGCAAGGGTGAAAAGGTCAATGTCGAATTTGTCTCGGCAAACCCCACAGGCCCCATGCACATGGGCAACGCCAGAGGCGGCGCACTCGGTGACTGCCTTGCCG
>CAZFZW010000134.1:0-3870 GCA_964523465.1 uncultured Clostridium sp.
CAGGCAGTTAAACAGCGAGAAAACAAATGTATAACAAGGTTGCAATCGGCAGGGGTTCACTCCCCTGCCGACTGTTTTATTCCGCTGAACTTTTTCCACAACGTCTTCTCCTTAAACCACATTGAAAAGGCATAGAAAATAAAGTACCCGATTATTCCGCCCACTGTATTCAAAATCAGGTCATCCACATCCGCAGACCTGCCGATAAAATATTGCACAAGCTCAATCAAGAACGAAAAGACGAGCATACACACGGTGGTTTTTGCGAAAGTCCGCATCCCCATAAACGCTACTGGGAAAATGAAGCCAAGCGGCATAAACATCAGTATGTTTGCTATTGTTTGTGTCAACTGCTTGCGTGCGCCCATATCCCAACTTTCGGTGATAAACTTAAACGGGATGAGGTTTAGCGTATGTTCTGTCACCTCGAAAGCACCCGAAATAATCGACACCACATCCCACAAAACCGTCGGAACAATTATGACAAGAAAGCTGACTGCAAAAAGGAACCAGGCAAGCTGTCTGAGCGGTGAAACTCTCTTTCTCAGCGCAAAGCAAAGCGGCGTAAAGCCGACCGCCATAATCGCCATTGCCGCAAAGCCTATCAAAAAGTAACCGAGTATTTCCTGAATCATCAGCATAAAAAAGTCCCCTTTCGTCTCATATGTTATAACGAGACGAAAGGGAGTTTTACCGCAAAAGTTAATAATGATATGTCTTTTTCTTTGTAATATAAAACACGACAGTCACTATCGTTGCCATAATCTCCGCCACGAACAGCGAATACCACACGCCGTTAAGCCCGAAGAATATGGGCAGTATGAGCACTGCACCTATTTGGAACACAAGAGTTCGCAAAAAAGAGATTGCCGCAGAAATGACACCGTTGTTGAGTGCAGTGAAAAACGCAGAACCGAATATACTGAATCCGCTGAAAAGTACCGAGATTGAGTAATATTTAAACGCAGTGTCCGTAATTTCGAGCAAATCGGCATCGTGTCCGACAAATACTTTTGCAAGCGGATGTGCGAGCAGGAAAGCCAATGCACCCAGCACTACGCTCGCACCGACCACGAGAATGTTGCTCTTTTTAAACAGGCTTTTAAGCTCGCTGTGGTTTTCCGCACCGTAATGGAAACCGATAACGGGTGCAACGCCTATTGAATAGCCGAGGAACACCGCCGCAAATACGAAGCCGACATACATCACCGCACCGTAAGCCGCAACACCGTTTTGACCGGCAAACTTCATAAGCTGGAAATTATAAAGCATTGAAACAACGGACATGGAGATATTTGTGACAAGCTCCGATGAACCATTTGCACAGCAGGCAAAAAGCTCCTTTGAATTAAAATATGTCTTGCCGAGCTTGAGCAAGCTCGAATTTTTCCCCGCAAAATAGACAAGCGGCACTATTCCGCCGACGCACTGTGCAATATCAGTGGCAACCGCCGCACCGACAAGTCCCCACTTAAATACAATGATAAACAGTGCATCAAGCACCATATTGGTAACGCCTGCACCGACTGTTACGGCGAGGCCTATCTGCGGCCTTTCCGCCGTGACAAGGAAGCTCTGGAAAAGATTCTGGAGCATAAACGCCGGTAGCGTTATGAGCAGTATTCTGCCATAGGTCACACAATCGGGCAAAAGAGTAGCGTCAGCACCCATCAGCGTTGCAATCGGCTCGATAAAAACAATGCCAAGCACTGCGAGCACCACGCCAACAGTCAGGGTTATGTATGTGAGCATTGAAAAAATTTTGTTTGCCTTTTCCTTGTCTCCCGCACCAAGCGTTGCCGACACCAACGCACTGCCGCCTGCGCCGAACATAAAGCCGAAGCAACCGAGTATCTGTGTAAACGGCATTATAAGATTGATTGCGGCGAACGGAGTAATGCCGACAAAGTTCGACACAAAAAGTCCGTCAATAACGCTGTAGATTGAAGTGAATATCATCATTATTATCGACGGCAGCGTGAAACGTAAAAGCTTGCCATAGTTAAAATTATCGGAAAGCTGTATTTTCATCTTATAGTTTCCTCATTTCCTTTTGAATTTGTTTCAAAAACTGTTCGGTCAGTTCAACATAAAGCTGCCATTCCTCGGGCTTCCACGAGGCATATACTCTGTTTTCGGCCTCAAGTATTTTCTCAACAGTCTCGCTGACGACCGCCCTGCCTTTTTCGGTGAGCAGTATTCTTTTCGCCTTGCCGCCTGCTGATTCGGAATACAAAATTTCCCGTTTTTCCAATTTCCTCAACGCCGAGTTTACGGTCTGTTTGCTCAACGCAGACTGCTTGATAATATCTCCGAGCAGGCACTCACCGTCATTATCCGAGAGTGCGTAAAGTATCGACATCTCGCTGTCCGAATACCCCTGTTTGAGGGCAAGTTCGTGATAAACAGCATCAATCTGCGCTATCAACTGATTATATCTGCGTGCATCAAGCTTCATTTTTATTTCCATAGTTACCTCCGAGTACGAAAGCGTACTCGAGCAGTATAGTACGAAATCGTACAAAAGTCAAGCTTTTTAGCATAAATCTTGTTATACGGTGAATTTTTTGCTATAATTGAGTGTTGGGAGGGATTCTCAATGACAAAATTACAAAAGCGAAAATTTGCTCTCGGCATTATCGCAGGCATAATCGTAATCTTGCTTGCTGCCGCAATTACACTCATAATAAATTTCGGCCCTTCGCTCGGTTTTTGGCTCATACCGCCGTCTGCCGAAAAATACGGCAAGACCGCCCTCGACACCATCGGCAAAAACGGCATATATGCAAATTCCGACGAGTGGAGTTCGGCCTATGACAGGCTCTCAGAGGAGTTAAAATCCGCCCAAAGCTATAAGGATACATATGAAATTATAGAAAAGGCTCTCGCTGTCGGCGGCGGCAAACATTCAATGCTCATGAGCAAATCTGCCGCCTCCGATACCACTCAAAGCTATGACGAAGTGTTGCCGAGCGTCCGAATGGACGGCGAAATTGCCGTGATAAAACTGCCCGATTTTCTCGGAACTGCCGAGGCAGGAAAAAAATACGCCTCTGTTGTCGAGGAATTTATCCACGAAAACAAAGACGAAATCAAAGGCATAATTCTTGACTTGCGTGACAATACAGGCGGCGATATGGGGCCGATGGCATGTGCCGTCTCTTCTCTTCTGCCAGAAGGCGAGCTTGTCTATTATCACTACCGCAGCTACGATATACCCGTAACACTCAAGGACGGCGTTATCTCCAACGCCGGCACGGGCGGCACAAGCCTCTATCCCGATGAAAAGCTGAGTGTTCCTGTCGCAATACTCACCAATGAAATGACCGCAAGTTCGGGCGAAGCATTGCTGCTATGCTTTAGAGGTATGGATAATGTAAAAACCTTTGGAACGCCTACCGCAGGATACACAAGCGTGAATATGCTCTACAGCCTGTATGACGGTGCACAGATGTATCTGACTGTCGCTTTTGATAAGGCTCGCACAGGCGAAATATTTGAAGAGACCGCAATCTCCCCCGATGTCACCACCGACTCACCGCTTGAGGATGCAATGGAGTGGCTGAGAGGAAAATAAATGACTTCTAAACTGTCCGTAGAGTTAAAAACCGCAGACTAAACCTTGCGTCGGTTGATAACAATCAAACCTCGCTTTATAATTAACTCACCAAATAAAAGGAGGTTTGATTTATGGATGCAAAAAAATTCGGCACATTCATAGCACAAACAAGAAAAGAAAACGGTATGACACAGTTGGATTTGGCCAAAAAAGCTCAATGTAACCGACAAAGCGATAAGCAAATGGGAACGGGGGGTCCCAAACTTAAAGATACCACCCCAAAACCCACGCTTACATTACTTCCAAACAAA
>CAZFZW010000135.1:0-3834 GCA_964523465.1 uncultured Clostridium sp.
TAGGAGTCAACGCCCTCCTCGAAGGACAGCTTCTTGTCGCCGCCGAGGTCGTAACGCTGCCAGTTGCGGGCACGGTTGGAGCCTTCGCCCCAGTACTCTTTATAATATGTACCCTTGAGGGAAATTTTGTTTGTCGGGCTTTCGTCGAATCTTGCGAAATAACGGCCGAGCATAAGGAAGTCTGCACCCATTGCAAGTGCGAGAGTCATGTGGTGGTCATAAACGATACCGCCGTCGGAGCAGACGGGGATATAGACACCGGTTCTCTCGAAGTATTCGTCTCTTGCCTTGCAGACATCGATAAGAGCCGAGGCCTGTCCTCTGCCGATACCCTTTGTCTCACGGGTTATGCAGATAGAGCCGCCGCCGATACCGACCTTTATAAAGTCTGCGCCTGCCTCAGCGAGGAAGAGGAAGCCCTCACGGTCAACAACATTGCCTGCGCCGACCTTTACGCTGTCACCGTAGTGCTCTCTTACCCATGCGAGGGTGAGAGACTGCCACTCGGAGAATCCCTCGGACGAGTCTATGCAAAGTACATCCGCACCTGCTTCAACAAGGGCGGGAACACGCTCTGCGTAGTCTCTTGTGTTGATGCCTGCGCCGATGACATATCTCTTGTCGTCGTCAAGCAGCTCATTGGGGTTGTCCTTATGAGCATCGTAATCCTTGCGGAATACGAAATATTTGAGGTTGCCCTCGGAATCGATTATCGGCAGGGAGTTGAGCTTGTTGTCCCAGATTATATCGTTAGCTTCTTTTAAAGTTGTGGCGTCATCAGCGGTGATGAGCTTTTCAAGTGGAGTCATGAAAGAGCTTACTTTCTCGTCACCGTTCATACGGCTGACTCTGTAATCTCTGCTTGTGACGATACCGACAAGCTTGCCGTTGGCAGTGCCGTCTGCGGTGACAGCTATTGTTGAGTGGCCGTTTCTCTCCTTGAGTGAGATAACATCGTTAAGAGTTGCATCGGGAGTAATATTGGAATCGCTGACAACGAAACCTGCCTTGAAGTTCTTGGCTCTTGCGACCATTGCCGCCTCATCCTCGATGCTCTGAGAACCGTAGATGAAAGAGACACCGCCCTCCTTGGCAAGTGCTACTGCAAGTCTTTCGCCCGAGACGGACTGCATGATTGCAGAGGTGAGGGGGATGTTGAGTGTTATTGCAGGTTCTTCACCCTTTTTGAATTTTACCAGCGGAGTCTTGAGCGAGACATTAGCCGGGATACATTCACTTGAGGAATATCCGGGGACGAGCAGATACTCGTTAAAGGTGTGTGAAACTTCGTTGAAATAGTAAGCCATTTTTTACCTCCTGTTATTTATAGAAATTCCGCTCGCAGGACAAAAACCTTCGAGCGGGTCATTGTTTATGATATACCCTGCCGCCCATGCCGAACGGTTTCATATATTATAGACCTTAAAAATGTTTTTGTAAAGTCTTTTCGCCGACTCAAACGGCAAATGTAAATTATTTTCCGAATTGCATAAATATATTGACTTTACGGCAGTTTTAGATATATAATACTTATAAGCACGCTGTAATAAAAACGGCGTCATGGGAGGAGAAAGTCGAAAAAATGAAGTGGAATATCATTGCCGATTCAAGCTGTGATTTGTTTGAATTGGAAAAAAAGTACGAAAACATAAGGTTTGCCACAGTGCCGTTTTCGATAAGCGTCGGGGAGGAAAATTTTATCGATGACGAGAGCCTTGATACGGATAACCTTGTGAGTGCAATGGATGCCTGTGCCGAGGCAAGCCATACCGCCTGTCCCTCGCCGCACGCATGGTGTGAGGAGTTTGAAGAAGAGGGCAACATATTCGCCATAACCATATCGAGCAAGCTTTCGGGCAGCTACAACAGTGCCTGCGCTGCGAAAGATATGATTCTCGAGGATGAACCGGAGAGAAAGATACATATTATCGATTCTCAGGCATCGGGAGCACAGCTTGTTCTGATAATCAGAAAGCTCTGCGAGCTCATAGAGAGCGGATTGGATTTTGATGAAATCGTCGAGAAAATAGACATTTATGCACGCAGTGCCAATGTCGTTTTTGCACTTTCTTCTTTCAACAACCTTGTCAAGAACGGAAGAATGAACAAGATTGTCGGCTTCGTTGCAAACAAGCTCGGATTCTGGGGAATCGGCATTGGCAACGAGGGCAGTATTGAGATAAAGAGCAAAGTCAGAGGTGCAAAGAAAGCACTTGATGTCATAATCGAGGATATGAAAGAGCGTGGATATGCCCACGGAGAAGTGGTCATAAGCCATTGCTGCAATCCCGAGGTTGCCGAGACTCTCAAAACCGCGATACAGACTGTGTGGAACAAGGCGGAAGTAACAATAGTCCGCACCAGAGGCCTTTGCAGTTACTATGCCGAAAAGGGTGGCCTCATAGTCGGATATTAAGCGTCCGATTAAGAAAGTTTATATAACAGCTTCATTTTCGATGGCAGACAGCTTGTCGTGAGTGAGGCTGTTTTTTTATTGGGGTCAACTGCTCTGCATTTATCTCGGCCAGAAGGAATGTTAGATTTTCGCTTTGATTTTTGTTCTGCGGTGTGACGAAAAGCGGACAGGGGCAAGCCGTGTCCCCAGCAGGGTTTATGAACTTTTTTGTGTCAGTTCGGCTTCTCACCGTAGGGACAACCCTTGCGGTTGTCCGCAGTCGGCGTAACCGACACTAAGAGTTGAGAAAGCGACCACGATAAGACGAGAACAGCCAAACCGGATTTGCATAATAAAAATGTTGCGGAAAGAGTCGAAGTTTTCATCAAACCCCTGTCTCATTCTGATGAGGGAGGTGGCACGGTGTTGTCGTGACAGAGAGATACGGGGAAGTTAAATCTAAGAGCGAAGTTGGAAAGAGCAACGAATATGGATTTGTCGATTAAACCGCTCTGCCCCCTCGGTCAGCTTTGCTGACAGCTCCCCTTACACAGGTGAGCCTATGAAAACTGATGCCAAAAGTAAAACAACCGACACAACCACCCCATATTTATCCCTCAATCAACTTTGTATCATAGCCCCCAAACGACAAAAAACTCCGACCTGCAATAGTTACAGGTCGGAGTTTTTACTTTAATCTTCGAGGTCGCTTGTGCAGTGAGGGCACTTGACGGCTTTTATCGAAATTTCGCTCTGGCAGAACGGGCAAACCTTGGTTGTCGCCGGGGCGGGTTCTTCCTTTTTCTCGGGAATAAGCTTTGCTTTGGCAGCTGCCATGAGCTTGATTACAATGAAAATCGCCAGGGCGATGATGAGAAAATCGAGTATCGTCTGAATGAAATTGCCGTAGTTGAGTGTGGCATAGCCTGCCTCTGCGGCGAGTGACGGCGTAGTGTAAACGGCGGGGTCAAATCCCTCGCGGCTGCCGAGTACAATAAACATATCCTTGAGGCTTCCGCCGCCGGTGATTATGCCGACGAGCGGCATTATAAGGTCTGATACGAGCGAAGTGACGATTTTGCCGAACGCACCGCCGACGACAACGCCGACTGCCATATCGACAACATTGCCTTTTGAAATGAAGGCCTTGAACTCTTCAACAAGCTTTATCTTTTTCATCTTTTGCACATCCTTACTTTTTTTCTTGCAGCTTAATTATATACGAGTTGAGTCGGCAGAGCAAGAGGTTTTGCACTATTTTGTGCCGTGTGTTCGTGCGTGCAAAGACTTTTCCGAGTCTCTTTGCTTGACACGCTTATGTGCAGACTGTATAATTTAATATGAATCATTATCTAATTTAAGAGAGGACAAAATTATGATTACCAAAAAGCTTTTCGGCACACTTTCCGACGGTAGAGAGGTTGATATATACGAGCTTA
>CAZFZW010000136.1:0-3713 GCA_964523465.1 uncultured Clostridium sp.
GCATAAGTTTTGTCCTGCCCGAGGAGTTTTACTATCAATCCGTATAGATATTCTGCGCCCGAACCGACTATTATTTGCTCGGTGTCGGCTGATATACCGCGGTTTCGTGCGAGGTACTGCCTTATCGATTCTCGAAATTCCGCAAGTCCCATGTTCGGTGACTTTTCGAGGATTACATCGCTGTAGTCTGTCAGCACATGGCGCATGGTTTTGCTCAAGAGCGATACGGAAAAGGTGGGGTAGCCGTGAGGAATATCTGTGTTTCGTGAAAGCGGCAGAGGTTTAACTGCCGCCGCAAAACCGTCGGACGGGCGAAAAATTACAAAATATCCGCTGCGTTCACGGGATTGTGCGTATCCCTCGTCGCACAGCAGCTCATATGCGTGTTCTACTGTTACTGTGCTAACTCCGAGTTTGTCTGCGAGGGTTCGCTTTGAGGGCAGCTTTGCGCCGTATCCGAATACGGATTTTGTAATATCGTCTCTCAACTGCCTGTATATCTGCAAATATACGGGGCGTTTTTCTTTGTCGATTGTGTATTTCATCTGGTTATATTATTTTCTCCGTTTCTGACTATTTTATATCATCAGAGCTATTGTATAATATTACCGTAAAAATTGCAAGGAGGATACATAAATGAAACAGAAAAATAATGTCAGAAAAACTACGGTCTGGATGTGTACGACCGCAATGCTTATGGCGCTCAATGTGGCACTCAGCTCATTCGGCCTGCCCGTACCCGGAGGACATCTTTATTTAAACGATATTGTCATCTGCCTGGCGGCAATAATCCTTGACCCGCTCGGTGCATTTTTGGTCGGCGGTGTCGGCGCATTTCTCGGTGACTTCTTCTTTTATCCCACACCGATGTTTGTCTCCCTCGTCACTCACGGCTTGCAGGCAGTGGTCATTTCACTCTTTTCACACTATACGCTCAAAAAGCACAAGGTGCTCGCTTCCGGCATAGGCGTAACAGTCGGTGCTGTGATAATGGTAGTTGGCTACTCACTCGGCAGAGCGTTTATATATGCCACTCCCGAGGTAGCACTCGTGAAACTGCCGTATCAGATACTTCAGGCAACGGTCGGTGCAGTGCTCGGAATGGTGTTGTGTTGGGGATGCAAGATAAATAAGCTGTATAATAAAGGTATAAGATAAGAAGTGCGAATTTAATTAAAAAAGTTCTTGCTTTTTATTGCTCACTGTGATATAATATCCGAGCATTACGCACGCAAAGCTGTAAGGAAGCGTTCGGTGCGGTGAATTTCGCCGTTGCGTTTTCGTGCTTTGCGGAGGAAAAACCAAAGGAGGAAAAAAACAAATGTCAGTAGTATCAATGAAGCAGCTGCTTGAAGCAGGTGTGCACTTCGGTCACCAGACCAGAAGATGGAACCCCAAAATGGCTCCCTATATTTTCACGGAGCGCAATGGAATTTACATCATCGACCTTCAGAAGACCGTAAAGAAGCTTGAGGATGCCTATATGGCAGTGCGTGACATCGCAGCAGACGGTAAGGAGATTCTTTTCGTCGGCACCAAGAAGCAGGCTCAGGATTCCATCCGTGAGGAGGCAGAGCGTTGCGGTATGCCTTATGTAAACGCTCGTTGGCTCGGCGGTATGCTCACCAACTTCAACACCATCCAGCGCCGTATAAAGAGACTTGAGCAGCTCAAGAATATGGAGGCTGACGGCACTTTCGATATGCTTCCCAAGAAGGAAGTTATCAAGCTTCAGCTCGAGATAGAGAAGCTCGAGAAGTTCATGGGCGGTATCTCCAAGATGAAGAAGCAGCCCGCTGCTATGTTCATAGTCGATCCCCGCAAGGAGAAGATCGCTGTTCTTGAGGCACATAAGCTCGGTATTCCGATCATCGCTATCGTTGACACCAACTGCGACCCCGATGAGGTTGATTATGTTATCCCCGGCAATGACGATGCTATCCGTGCAGTTCGCCTTATTTCCGCTGCAATGGCTGATGCTGTTATTGAAGGCAGACAGGGCGAGCAGGGTGAAGCAGAGGCCGAGGCTGTTGAGACAGAGGAGGATAAATAATGAACTTCACTGCTAAAGATGTACAGGCACTCAGAGAGAAGACCGGCGTTGGTATGATGGACTGCAAAAAGGCACTCCAGGCTTCCGACGGTGATATTGATAAGGCAATTGACTTCCTTCGTGAGAAGGGTCTTGCCGCAGCAATGAAGAAGTCCACCAGAATTGCAGCAGAGGGCGCAGTCCTTGCTTACAATGATGAGGAGAAGAAGATCGGCGTTGTTGTCGAAGTCAACTCCGAGACTGACTTCGTTGCAAAGAACGAAGTTTTCCAGGCATTCGTGCTTGATATAGCAAAGACCATTGCTAACGAGAATCCCGCAGATGTTGACGCTCTTCTTAACGTCAACCTTGCAGGTTCTGACAGAACCGTTCAGGAGAACCTCCAGGATAAGGTTCTTGCAATCGGCGAGAACATCAAGATTCGCCGTTTCGTCAGACATGAGGGTGTAGTTTCCACTTATGTCCACATGGGTGGTTCTGTCGGCGTTATGGTATTCTTTGATACCGACGATGCAACCGCAGCAAGCGATGAGTTCAAGGCTATGGGTAAGGATGTTGCAATGCAGATTGCAGCTATGAGCCCGCTTTATCTCTGCCGTGACGAGGTTCCCGCTGAGGTTATCGAGCATGAGAAGAGCATCAACCTTGCTCAGATCAAGGAAGATCCGAAGATGGCTAACAAGCCCGAGAAGGTTATCGAGGGTATTATCAACGGTAAGATTGCCAAGTTCTGCAAGGAGAGCTGCCTTCTTGACCAGCAGTTTGTTAAGGACGGCGACATCAATGTTGCAAAGTTCATTGACAACACCGCAAAGGCTATCGGCGCTTCCATAAAGGCAACCGGCTTTGTCCGTTATGCAAAGGGCGAGGGTCTCCAGAAGAAAGAGGAGAACTACGCTGAGGAAATCGCAAAGATGACCGGCAATAAGTAAGTAAAAAGAATTACGTGACAGTCGAAAGACTGTCACGTTTTTTTATGCGTTTCGTTAAAAGTTCGCCCCTCTGCTTATCGCAGAGGGGCGTTGCTGTTTTATGCTTTGATTTTGTCTTTGCCTTTATATATGCTGTGCCCGAGCCAACGCTTGCCTTTATATCTCAGGCAGAAGAACGTCGCACGGAATATCCAGTCGATAACCATTGCAAACCAGACACCGAGTGCGCCCCAACCGAGCTTTAAACCGATTATGTAGCTGAGCAGAAGTCTGAATGCAAACATTGAAAACAGGGAAATACACATCGTATATTTTGCATCGTTTGCGGATTTTAGTACATTCGGCATGACGAACGCCGCAGGCCATATGAGTATCGCACAGCCGTTGTGGATGCAGATGAGCTTCAGTGCCAGCGAATACGCTTCGGGCGAGATACTGTACATTTTCAGTGTCAACGGCAGGGTGGAGATGATGATTATGTTCCATATTGCCGAGGTGAGGTAGGTTATCTTCATCAGCTTTTTCGTGTGCAGGCGTATTTGAACCTCACTGCCCACGCCCACGCATTGACCGATGACCGTTATCATTGCAAGTCCCATTGCCTGCCCCGGAATACAGCCGATACCGTCGAGGTTGTTGGCAACTGCATTTGCCGCTATCTGAACTGTGCCGAAAGAAGAAATTATGCTCACGACCAGTATGCGGCCAAGGTGGAACAGACTGCTCTC
>CAZFZW010000137.1:0-3628 GCA_964523465.1 uncultured Clostridium sp.
TTCCGTCAGGCTCGTCACCGCCGGAGAAACCGCCGGGAATGAATATCATCTGTGCATCCTTGAGCTCATTTGCAAACTTCTCGATGCTCGACTGTATACCCGAAGCCGAGAGGTTATTGATAACGATTATCTCAGGCTCTGCACCTGCATCACGCATTGCCTTTGCACTGTCAAACTCACAGTTTGTGCCGGGAAATGCCGGAATGAGCACCTTGGGTTTTGCGCTCTTAATGGCAGGCGCAGGATAGGACTCGGCTTTGAACTCAAAATTCTTCATCGGGGTCTTTTCATCGGCAATATTGCACGAATAAACGCCCTCAAGCTTGTTCTCGTATATTCCGAGCAACTCATCAATTTTGACCGATTCACCGCCAAGGGTAAGAGCGCCGTTATCGGTCACTGTACCGACCAAAACCGCACCGTCAATATCCTGTACAGATTCGACAAGGAAAGAACCATATGAATATCCGAACAGTTCGGAAACATTGAGGTTGTCCGTAAATTCAAATCCGAGGCCGTTGCCGAAAGACATCTTCATCACAGCCTCTGCAATACCGCCGAGGCACGGAGTATAGCAGGACACAGCCTTGCCCGAATGGACAAGCTCTGTCACCTTATCAAACACGGCGACAAGAGAATCGGTATTCGGAAGATTTGTATTTTCATCATACTCGGGAGTTATGAGCCAAAGCTTATTTCCTGCCTTTTTAAACTCGGGAGAAATAATGCTGTCTACCTTTTCGGTAGTCACGGCAAACGAAACGAGTGTGGGCGGAACATCAAGTTTTTCAAAAGAACCGCTCATGGAGTCCTTGCCGCCGATAGAACCGATACCCAGTTCCTTTTGAGCCTTGAATGCACCGAGTAGAGCCGCAAGCGGCTTGCCCCAACGCTTACCGTCTGTGCCCGGCTTCTCAAAATATTCCTGGAATGTAAGATATACATCCTTAAATTTCGCACCGGTTGCAATGAGCTTTGAAACAGACTCAACAACTGCAAGATAAGCACCGTGATAGGGGCTTTTCTCGGTAATAAACGGGTTATATCCCCACGCCATAAGCGAGCAGTCATCGGTATGCTTTTTCTCAACGGAAATCTTCTGTACCATAGCCTGAATGGGGGTCAGCTGATTCTTTCCGCCGAACGGCATAAGAACAGTACCTGCGCCTATGGTTGAGTCAAAACGCTCGGACAGTCCTCTCTTTGAGCAGATATTGAGGTCATCCGCCATCTTATTCATATTCTCCGCAAAACCGCCTTCGCACTTTTTGTCATAAGCTTTGGGTGATTCGGGAGTTATAACTATGTGCTTATCCGCACCGTTTGAATTCAAAAATTCACGGCTGATGTCAACTATCTTATTGCCGTTCCAGTTCATCACAAGGCGAGGCTCTTCCTGTACGACAGCAACAGGGCACGCCTGAAGGTTTTCCTCTGCGGCGAGAGCCAAAAATACATCGACATTGTGCGGCTCGACTACGACCGCCATACGCTCCTGCGACTCGCTGATTGCAAGCTCTGTGCCGTCGAGTCCCTCATACTTCTTCGGAACTGCGTTGAGATTTATCTCAAGGCCGTCTGCAAGCTCGCCTATCGCAACCGAAACGCCGCCTGCTCCGAAGTCATTGCAGCGTTTTATCATCTGTGTGGCCTGCTTGTTTCTAAACAGTCGCTGAAGCTTTCTCTCCTCGGGCGCATTACCCTTCTGAACCTCAGCTCCGCAGGTCTCGACCGAATGAGCGTTATGTGCCTTTGAAGAACCTGTTGCGCCACCGATACCGTCACGACCCGTGCTGCCGCCGAGCAGTATAACAACATCACCGGGGTCAGGAACTTCACGACGTACATTCTCAGCAGGAGCAGCCGCTATAACAGCACCTATCTCCATACGCTTTGCAGCATAACCGGGATGATAAATCTCATCGACAATACCCGTAGCAAGGCCTATCTGATTGCCGTAAGAGGAATATCCGCCTGCGGCAGTGGTCACTATCTTGCGCTGAGGCAGCTTACCCGGAATCGTTTCGCTCACGGGGACAGTGGGGTCTGCCGCACCGGTAACACGCATTGCGCCGTAGACATATGCTCTGCCCGAAAGCGGGTCTCTTATAGCACCGCCTATGCAGGTTGCCGCACCGCCGAAAGGCTCTATTTCCGTGGGGTGGTTGTGTGTCTCGTTCTTGAACAGCAACAGCCACGGCTCGCTGACTCCATCTACATCAACATTTATCTTAACCGTGCAGGCATTTATCTCCTCGGATTCATCGAGCTTATCGAGCATACCGTGCTTTTTGAGATACTTGACAGCAACAGTCGCAATGTCCATAAGGCATATCGGCTTTGTTCTGCCAAGCTCACGGCGCACGGCAATATACTCATCGTATGCACTCTGCAAAAGCTCATCCTCGAACTTAACATCGTCAATAACCGTCAGGAAAGTCGTATGACGGCAATGGTCTGACCAGTAGGTATCTATCATACGAATTTCGGTTATAGTAGGCTCTCTGCCCTCAGTCTTGAAATAGTTCTGGCAGAATGCTATATCGTCGGCATCCATTGCAAGACCCATATCAGCCACAAACTTCTCAAGACCCGCTCTGTCAAGGCTCAGGAAGCCGTCGAGAGTCTTGACGGTGGTGGGAATATCATAGTTTACAACAAGTGTTTCGGGCTTTTCAAGCTCGGCTTCACGAGCTTCGACGGGATTTATGACATACTTCTTCACCTGTGCTATATCGTCCTCGGTGAGTTTACCGTAAAGTGCATAAACCTTTGCGGAACGAACAATTGGACGGTCGCCCTGCGAAATTATCTGAATACACTGAGCGGCACTGTCTGCACGCTGGTCAAACTGGCCCGGAAGATACTCGACTGCGAAAACCGTTGCGTCCGAAAGCTCAAGTTCACTTGACACAATATCAAGCTGCGGCTCGGAAAAGACCGTGCCTATCGCATAGTTGAACAGCTCGTCGGTGATATTTTCCGCATCGTAACGATTAAAAATACGCACATCGGTAAGATTTTCGATTCCGAGCAGTCCTCTTGCATCGGAAAGCAGAGCTTTTGCCTCGTTTGCAAGTTCTTTTTTCTTTTCAACATATACTCTGTATACCATTTAATCTGCCTCCACTGCTTTTAAAGCTTTTGCTCCGATGTCGGTACGGTAATAGCGATTGTCAAAATGAATTTTTTCAACCTTTTTATATGATTCTTCGATTGCCTCTTTGAGCGAATTCGCAACACTCGTAACACCCAATACTCTGCCGCCGTTTGTCAGAAGCTTGCCGTCGCTCAGGCGCGCTCCCGCAACATAAACATCATTTTTTATATCCTCGGGGATTGTCATCTCATATCCCTTGTCATAAGAGGACGGATAACCTTTCGATGCCATAATGATACAGCAGGCATTCTTATCGCTAAACTCAACTTTTGTGTCCGCAAGAGTTTCGTTTGTCACAGCCTGCATAACTGTAAGCAGGTCTGTTTTGAGAAGCGGCAGAACCACCTGAGTTTCGGGGTCTCCGAATCGGCAGTTGTACTCAATAACCTTAGGGCCTTTGGGTGTCAACATAAGTCCGAAATAGAGGCAGCCTTTAAAGGTTCTGCCCTCCGCTTTCATCGCACGGAT
>CAZFZW010000138.1:0-3623 GCA_964523465.1 uncultured Clostridium sp.
TGCCCATAGCTTTTCACATCCTTTCCGCTCGGGACTGATATTATAACGCTCAAATGAAAATTTGTCAAGGCGATACCTGTCGACTCAAATCTTATTCTTGAGTTTGGTCAAAAGCACGAGCAGGGTATACATCCTGTGTCGTAAAAGCCAAAAACGCAGATTGACCGGCACAGATGAGTATTTGTCCGCCCGAGTGTCTGTGCAGAGCTTGAAAATTCTCGACTCCTCGCTTGCCCGTATAAGTTCAACTGATTGACGGATTGAAAGAGTCGAAATGTTTGGCTGAAGGAATCCCCTGTATAGCTGTCTGACTAAACAATAGAGTGTATTCTTTAGTTCGCTGTCAAAACAGCCGTCCGCCTCTATGAGCGAGAGTATCTCCTCGGTTGCATATGAAGTCAGACGAAGCTGCTCAAATGGATATGTTTTGGTCAGTTGGGATGCGAATCTTTGATAGTTATATAGCGGAACGGGCAGATAGCTGAAAGTTTCAAGTTGGCTTATTATATGTGCCGCTATTAATCTGTCCTCACCCCGGCAGTAACCTTTGTAAAACTCAGTGTCTACATCATAGGTAAAGGCGGCTTTTTTTATGCATTTACAGCATAGAGAACTGAATTTGTTGCGAAGCAGCAACAGCCAAAGCTCACGCTTTTCGTCTGCGGAGAAAGTTCTATTGCTATCGAAAAGCTTTATGTGTGTGATTTTACCATCGGGGTAGCAGTCATTGAGATCGAAGAAAACCATGTCGCAATGGCTTCTTTGAATTTCTTCGTCGATGAGGACAAAGATTTTCGGATCAACGGTGTCATCGGAATCAAAAACTATGACATAGTCGCCCTTTGCGTTTTCAAATGCGGTCTTTCTTGCAATCAGTACGCCCTGATTTTTCGTGTGAATAACTCGCACACGGCAGTCTTTTTTTGCGTACTCGTCGCAGATTTGACCGCTTTTGTCGGTTGAACCGTCGTCTATGAGCAGCAGCTCAAAATTTTTATATTCCTGCTCTAAAATGGAGTCAAGACATTTTGGCAGATATTTTTCCGTATTATATACGCATACTGCTGCGGTAAAAAAAGTTGACATATCTCCTCCGTTAAATATCAGCACAGCTGCATTTTGCCGAGCGCTTCTGCCTGCCGTGTTCATCGTTGAGTGTGCTGTCAATGGCGATGCGGCGAATGATGTCCTTGACTGTTTTATCAAGACCGCTGCCCTCGGAGTAATCCGCCTCAAAAGCGAAATCCACACGGTTGTGATAGAGCAGGTCGCTGACGCCCTCGAGCTGACGAGGTTCGCTGTTGTGAACGGCGATGGAATATCCGCCGTATGCCTTGACCATTTTCATGCACGGTACATCGGAAAGTCCGTCACCGATGTACAGCATATTGGAAAACGGCACACGCCTTTTGCTGTCGGGGGTGGAACGGTTGAGATCGTGGTCGTTCGAAACATCGAGCACACCCTTGTTTATTCTGTATACAAACTGGGTCTTTGAGGTGTAATTGACTGCAGTTTTCGGCCATACAGCCTCGCCATTTTCGCCATAGAGGAACTCGCAGGCGAAAATCTCCTTGAAACATTTGCCTATCTGCGAGCCTTCGATTATTTCACGAAGTCCCGATGAGAGCACATAGTGCTCGACAGTCACGCCGTTTTCTTCGCCGAAACGGTTGAGACGGTCGAACCAGTCGGGTAGCCCCCTGAACAGCTCGATGGATTTTCCGCATTCCATAACGCTCTGCCTTGTCAGCGGAATACCGCACTCCTGCGACTTCTTTATCATTATATACATGTATGACAGTATCTTGTCCATGTGCTCGCTTTCGGCGTAGCTGTTGGCAAGGCCCCAAAAATCTCCCGCACTCATGCCGATGCTCGGAATGAACTGATATTCCTGCATATCTTTCGGGCAAAGCGTACGGTCAAAGTCATAAAGAATAGCGGCAACGGGTCTTTTGTCTGACATTTTAAAGCACCTCTTATACTATCTTATACTGTATATTCAGAGTGTAACAGATTTTAACCGAAAATGCAACATATATGTATTGCAGGCGGTAATATGTACAGTATTTTGTGGTAAACTTTGTGCAATTTTCTGAATGACAAAAGAGAATCAAAGGTATATAATATATCTCGCTTTTGAAGGACAAACTGATTCTTGCGAGGGGTGACGAAATGAAGATAAAGGGATTGCAAAAACTCACATTGCTCGACTTTCCTGGTAAGACGGCCTGCACGGTTTTTCTCGGCGGCTGTAATTTTCGCTGCCCGTTTTGTCAAAATTCGGAGTTGATACTGCCCGGAGCGGCTGATTATGAAATCTCCGAGGATGAGTTCTTCTCGCTGCTCAAAAAACGGCAGGGGATGCTCGACGGAGTTTGCGTGACCGGCGGTGAACCGCTTGTGAGTATTGGCGTTGAGGACTTTATAAAGCGTATTAAAGATATGGGCTATCTCGTGAAGCTTGATACGAACGGCAGCTTCCCCGACAAAATGAAAAAACTTATCGACATGGGACTAATAGACTATGTGGCGATGGATATAAAAAATTCGCCTGAGCGGTATGCCGAAACTGTCGGAGTGGCGAATTTTGATATGCAGCCGATATTCGAGAGCGTTGACTTCCTGATGAGCGGGAATGTCGAGTTTGAGTTTCGCACCACTGTCGTAAAAGAACTTCATACTGTGGAGGATATGGAAAAAATCGGCGAGTGGCTCAAGGGAGACGAAAAGTATTATCTCCAGAATTTCAGGGATTCCGAGTTCGTTTTGCGAAAGGGACTCACCGCACACAGCAAAGATTCCCTGCATTCACTCAAAGCAGCGGCAGAAAAATACATGCCGAATGTGCAGATAAGGGGCGAATGAGTCTACACACATCTTGTGGGGCGAAAATAAATTTTACACAATATCTTGTGTTTTGCTATTGACATTTATTTCGTTGCCCACTATAATGTTAGACAGACGCCGCAATGAGCGGTTAATATAAAAATCAATCGGGAGGCATGACAATGTATAAAGTAATTAAAAGAGACGGCGCTGTGGCAGAGTTTGATATAGCGAAGATTTCCGCTGCTATCAGCAAGGCATTCGATGCAATCAACAAGGAGTCGCATCCGACTGTTATCGATCTGCTCGCACTCAAGGTCACATCAGATTTTGAGGAGAAGATAAAAGACGGTCACATTACTGTTGAAGATATTCAGGACAGTGTTGAGTCCGTCCTCAGCCAGGCAGGGTATGCCGATGTTGCAAAGGCATATATCCTCTACAGAAAGCAGCGTGAAAAGGTCAGAAACATGAAATCCACCATCCTTGACTACAAGGATCTTGTGGACAGCTATGTTAAGGTTTCCGACTGGCGTGTTAAGGAGAACTCCACCGTCACATATTCCGTCGGCGGACTTATTCTGAGCAACTCCGGTGCTATCACCGCTAACTACTGGCTCTCCGAGGTCTATGATGAGGAGATAGCAAACGCTCACCGCAACGGCGATATTCATCTTCATGACCTCTCCATGCTCACCGGTTACTGCGCAGGCTGGTCGTTAAAGCAGCTTATTCAGGAGGGTCTCGGCGGCGTACCCGGCAAGATAACCTCTTCCCCCGCAAGCCATCTT
>CAZFZW010000139.1:0-3508 GCA_964523465.1 uncultured Clostridium sp.
ACATCGGTAACTTTCTTCGATACGCCGAACTTGATAAGGTCGGGGTCGGATGCGACAAGTGCCTTCTTGAAGCCTCTGGCGATTATCTCGTCAGCGACAGCTTTGACCGCACCTGCGCCGTGGTACGAGGTCTCGTTTAATACAAATCTGTTATACATGATTTATCCCTCCCGGGTATTTTTGATAAAATTATATTGATAATCTTTTACCGTTTACATCATACAATGAGAATATAGAAGCAATATAACGCATTTATGAACAAATTATGAACAGGCGATTTGGGAGGGATTGTCGTTTTTTATTTTATATTGTCGTAGCTGTGGAGCACTTTGAGAAGCTGTGCCGAGTGTTCACCCTCGTCAACAGCAAAGCGTGAAAACATCTCCGCTGTCTGTTTGTCATCCGATATCTCTTTTGCATAGTTTTCAAAGTCACGCACAAGCTCCGTTGAATTTTGCCATGCACGCAACACCCTGTCTCTTGTTGTTATCACTATTTCATTATTACTCATGTTGCTGTTTCCTTTCGTTTTTCATTTGCCTGTCACCTGTTGCCGGTTCGTTTAAAAGTCTGCCGTCCTCGTCAAATCTCGAGCCGTGGCACGGGCAGTCCCAACTATGCTCGGCACGGTTGAATTTAAGGCGACAACCGAGGTGTGGACATCTCGGGCCTGCCGGTGTCAGCAATGCGGCGGCGTATTTAAATCCGTTTATAAAAAGCTGTTTTCCGAGCATACTGCGCTGTGGTGAAAACAAAGTTTCATATTCACTGCCGCCGTGCAAAATCATATCACGAAGCACCGTCGCCGAGACGAGCGAGGATGTCATCCCCCATTTATTAAATCCCGTGGCAACATACATCTGCGGCGTAGTTTTCGAATACCGGCCGATATAAGGCACACCGTCGAGCGTCATACAGTCCTGTGCCGCCCAACGATATTTTTCCCTCGCATCGGGCAAATTATCCCGAGAAAAACGCTCAAGCGAATCCCAACCTCCGCAGGGACTGCCTGTGCGTGCGCCGAATCCGCCGACAAGCAGCATATCGTCGCAATTTCTCATTGAGACGCCGCCACTGTCCGCAGGCGTGTATATTCCGCCTATGTCACAGGCATTTTCAAGTGCGACAACATAAGAGCGTTCCTGATACATTTTCAAAGAATACGCCCCTCTCGTGTTAATAAAAGGAAAGTGAGTTGCAACGATAATACTCTTCGCCCGTATTTTGAAATTATCTCCGAATGCCGTGCCGCCGTCCACTGAGATTATCCGGCTATCCTCAAAAACAGGAAGTTCTTTTGTGACGGCATCAAGAAATCGCAACGGCTTAAACTGAGCCTGATTCTTCATCTGCACACCTACAGCAGCCATAAAAGGCACTGAGCAGTCAATGATTTTCGCCTGTCCGCCAAGTGATTGCACGGCTTTCATCTCATTTTCGAGCTCCTGCATTTTTCTCTGTGAATACAAAAAAGCGTCCTTTCGCTCAAAAGCGCAATCAATATCCTTGCACATTTCAGCAAAGCTTTCCACTGCTTTGAGATTTGCACACAGATACATCTGCGCTCGCTCGTGTCCAAGCCGCTCTATAAGTCTCGAATATATAAGTCCGTGCTGTGCGGTGATTTTTGCGGTGGTATTTTTTGTAACACCGCCTGCCACCTTGCCCCTTTCAGCCACAATACACTCAACACCTGCATCCGTCAAAAACTTCGCACACAAAATTCCCGTTATTCCTCCGCCGATTATCAGCACATCGGTTTTAATCTCTCCCTCTATCCTCGGAAAGCCCGGGAGTTTTTTGTTGTCGCTCCATAAAGAAATCATTTTCATCACCCGAAATAGTATGCACGCAAAATGCATAAATCAGCGGCCGTGAAAAATAATATTTTCGACCTCAAATCGAAAGGAGAACCTCAAATGCTAACACAAAAAGAAAAAGACTTACTCAAGGATCTCAAAGGGCAGGAAAAGCTCTGCGTCGAAAAATACGCTCAACACGCATCAGCCGCCGAGGACGAACAGTTAAAACAGCTTTTGACGGACATCGGAAATATCGAGCAGAGACATCTCGACACAATAACAAAAATCGAAAACGGTGAGTCTGTCCAACCGACAGCAGGCGAAAGTACGCCTAAAAACGATTTCAATCAGGCCTATTCAATGAGCGACACGCAGGCGAAAAAGAACGACTGCTATATCTGTTCCGACCTGCTCGCCACCGAAAAGCACGCATCCTCGCTCTATGACACCTGCATATTCGAGTTTCGGTGCGAACAGCTCAGAACCGTACTCAACTCCATTCAGCGTGAGGAGCAGGAGCACGGAAAGAAGATATACGACTATATGGCGGCAAACAATATGTATTCCTGAATCGCAAACCGCTCCAAACGGGGCGGTTACATATAAGGCGGCAGTTTTCGTTTCGAGTCTTGACCGCTCACGCAGATTGTGGTATCCTTGCAGTGGATAAAATCTGCAAAACGGAGTGAAATAAATGTCAGTAAACGCAAACGAAAGCACAATGATAATGGAGCGCATCGCATTCCCCTCAGAGGCAATAGAAACAATTGCCACCTGCACAAAAAGACTCGAGGGAAATACCGAGTTTAACGCACTCATTGACGAGTTTCTCGCTCAGCCGAGCGAGCTTAATACAGTTTTGGAGCAGCTCAAAGCACTCGGCAAAAAGGTCGGAGAAAACGAATATACTCTCAACATGGCCTTTCTCATCGGTGCGTGCCCGACTCTGCGTGAGTGGTATGCACAAAAGAACATAGACGAGGAAATCTTCTGGAAAAGCATTGAGGATCTCAAGTGGAAGCTTATCGAGTGCAAAAACTGCGAGGAAGTCTGGGGCACTTTTGTCCCCGGCTGGTACAGAGGATTCTTTGAGATGACAAGGTTTGGCCTTGGCAGATTCCAATTTGAAGAGGTAGGCTTTGATGCCGATTCCTATGAAAAGCTCGGTCACAAATTACAGCGTGGCGACAGGGTCATAAACTTCCATATCCCCTCCGCAGGGCCGCTTACTGACGAAAAACGCATTGAATCATACAAGCTCGCCTACAAATTCTTCGGCGGCAAGAACGGCGAAGCTATGCCATTCGTGTGCGGTTCATGGCTGCTCTACAAAGGGCACGAGGAATTCCTGCCCGAGAACAGCAACATTCTGCGATTCATGCACGATTTCGATATAATCAGAAGTGAGGACAAGGAGAATTTCTCCGACGGATGGCGAGTGTTTGCAAAATACAGCGACGGCCCCATCGACGACCTGCCTGAGGACACTTCGATAAGGCGTGCATTCAAACGCAGATTGCAGCAGGGCAAGCCTACGGGCAGCGGCTACGGCGTGTTCTTTTTCGACGGAGAAAAGATACTGTAAAAACACGCACAAATTTTAAAAAAATCATTGACAACTGCGTTATTATTTGGTATCATATTTGCTGTCGCACGGAAGTGTGACTATTGGGGCCATTAGCTCAGTTGGTTAGAGCACTCGGCTC
>CAZFZW010000140.1:0-3507 GCA_964523465.1 uncultured Clostridium sp.
AGTGAAAGCTCAACCTGGTTTGCAGGGCGGACAGGGCCGAGAATGGAAACAGCCGGGAAGCTGCCCTTAGGGCCGACAACAGCAACACGCTCATTGCTTGCAAACTGACCGGGCTGAGACAGCTCCTTCTTGACAGTCAGCTCATAACCCTCGCCGAAGAGGATTTCAAGAGCCTCTTTTGTAACATGAACATGGCGTGCGGAAGTCTCTACAAGAACTTTCTTTTCCATTTTACAATCCTTCTTTTCAGTTAAATATTATTGTTAAATGCGTTTTGAGGCAGGGTGAACCTGCCTCAAGATTTTTTTGTTGTCAGTGGTTTACCACTTAATGGAGAACTCCTGGTCGATACCGAACCAGATGGAGATGTCCATGCCGACAGCACGAAGCTGAAGATTCCACTCCATGTGGTAAGAAGCATCGGTGACATTGCCGTTTGCGTCAACAGTAGCGACTATCTTGCAGTTCTGGAAGCCGACCTTGACATTGCTTATCATGCTGCTTGCGCCACCTGCGTTTGCATATATCTGATCGGGAGTAACTACGGAGAATGCCTTGGGAGCATGGCCTGTACCTGCTGTAACCTTATCGCTTGCAGCGTCAGCCTTGAGAACAAGGGTAACTACATAGCCGCCGTTCTTGGGCTCAGCCTTTGCGGACTGAACATCGGAAGCGGAAAGCTTGCTCGACCAGGTCTGACCCTCTACGGGGAAGTTCTTGTTCTTGTCGGCAGTGGAGGTGTATGTAACATTCTTCTTTGTCTCATCCTCACCCATGTTGCTGGAGATGAGGGAGTTTGCAAGGCTCTGGACAAAGCTGGGAAGATTGCCGAGCTGTGCCTTACCGACCTGGCTGTTCTTGAGGTACTTGCTGGTAACGCTCTTTGAAGAGGGCTTTACCTTGTTGATAGCGGTGTTGAAGTAGTTTACGATGTCAGCAGCGGTGCTCAGAGACTGAGGCTTGTTGCCGGTTGAGGGGGTTGCACTGCTCTGCGAACCCTTGGTTGTATCCTCGGCAACTGCGCTGTCGGTAGTCTCGGGAGCTACTGTCTCACCGTCGGGAGTGGTCTCGGGCTCGGTGGACTCGTCAGCGGGAGTATCTGCATCTACGCCGCCGATATCCTCGCCGCTTACTGCATTGGCATCTGTGGTGGTGCTGCTGTCGTCGCCGTCATTCTTTTTGCAGGCCGCAAAAGCGAAAACGACGCAAAGAGCAAGGACGAGAGCGATGATTCTCTTTGTCATTTTTGTTACCTCCGAAAAAATCAAATTCGTTCGTGACAGCTTAAAATATCGTCACGGTTGGTTTCATTATAAAATAAAACCGCCTAAAAATCAATGGAAAATGCAAGATTTATAAAAGATTTATGTTTTATTGACGGAAATTGTCTCTGACCTCTTGATTGAAAGAGAGTTTTCTGCAATAATATATTGTATATATTTACTGCATATATTTACTTTAGATTGGAGTGCGGTTTGATGACTGATAATGAGAGGCTTGCCGAGCTGATGTTCGGATCTTCGGGACTTACCCCCGAGGACTGCGAGCTTAAATATCCCCCGAGGGAGCTGCCCGAGGGTGCAAGAGTAACAAGGTTTTCTCCCAGCCCGACAGGCTATCTGCATATAGGCGGGCTGTTCGGTGCGCTTGTCGATTTTCTGACTGCCAGGGTCAGCGGCGGCGTTACTTATCTGAGAATAGAGGATACGGACAAGAAGCGTGAGGTTGAGGACGGCGTGTCCGCAATACTCAGCGGATTCGAGAATTTCGGCCTCGAGTTTGACGAGGGTGTGACGGGATTCGACTCCGAAAAGGGCGCATACGGCCCCTACACCCAGAGCAAGCGAGTGGAAATTTATCATGCAATAGCAAAGCGTCTCGTGCAGGAGGGCAAGGCGTATCCCTGCTTCTGCACAGAGGACGACCTTGCGGATATTCGTCAGCAGCAGGAGAACGGCGGTGCGGCTATAACCGGCTACTTCGGCAAATGGGCGAGATGCCGTGACTTGAGCTTCGAGGAACAGAAGAGAAGAATCGAGGCAGGCGAGAGCTATGTGCTGCGTTTCCGTTCGGACGGTGACGAGAACAGACGCATAGTCTTTGATGATATGATAAGAGGCAAGATAGAGATGCCCGAGAATATCATCGACGAGGTGCTTTTGAAGAGTAACGGCGTGCCGACTTATCATTTTGCGCACATTTGCGATGACCATTTCATGCGTACTACCCATGTCATAAGGGGCGAGGAGTGGATTTCCTCTGTTCCCAAGCACATCGCACTTTTCAAGGCCTGCGGCTACAGAGCGCCCAAATACGCACACACTCCGCAGGTTATGAAGATAGATGAGGAGAGCGGAGCAAAGCGTAAGCTTTCAAAGAGAAAAGACCCCGAGGCGGCAGTGAGCTACTTTGTCGAGCAGGGTTATCCCAAGGAGAGCGTTATAGAATATATAATGACCCTCCTCAACTCGAACTTCGAGGATTGGCGCAGGGCAAATCCGAATGAATCCTGCTGGAAGTTCCCGTTCAACCTCAAGAAGATGAGTGTCAGCGGCTGCCTTTTCGATATGGCAAAGCTTAACGACGTGAGCAAGAACATCATTTCCCATATGACAGCGGATGAGGTGCTCGACTGCGTACTGGCATGGGCGCAGAAATATGATGCACAGCTTTATTCTCTGCTCGACTCCGACCGTGAGTTTGCAAGGGGTATATTCTCAATTGACCGTGATTGCCCGAAGCCGAGAAAGGATATTGCAAATTGGGAGCAGGTCAAGGATTTTGTCTCCTACTTCTATGACAGTATCTATACTCCCGACTACACTCTGCCCGAGAATATCAGTGCAGACGATGCGGCAGCGATACTTGAAAAGTATATCTCGGAATTTGACATAAACGATGACAAGGATGAGTGGTTTGCACGCATCAAGAATATGTGCGAGCCTCTCGGATATACACCGAATGTCAAGGAGTACAAGAAGAATCCCGAGGCGTTCAAGGGTCATGTGGGCGACATTTCGACTGTCGTTAGAATTGCCGTGACCTCAAGGCGCAACACTCCCGACCTGCACGCAATTATAAAGCTGCTCGGCGAGGATAAGGTTCGTGCAAGACTTTCCGAGGCTCTTGCGTATTACAAGGAGGAGAAGTAAAAATGTCCGATGTAAACCTCAATTCAAATTTCATCACCGATTTTATAGATGAGGATCTGGCAAACGGTGTCAACACACGTGTGCAGACAAGATTCCCTCCGGAGCCTAACGGCTACCTGCACATCGGTCACGCAAAGGCCATATGCATAGACTTCAGCATGGCTGAAAAGTACGGCGGCGTGTGCAACCTGAGACTGGATGACACCAACCCCTCAAAGGAGGATGTCGAATATGTCGATGCCATAAAAGAAGATATTGAGTGGCTCGGCTATAAGTGGAACGAGGTCTATTACGCCTCAAGCTATTTCGATTTTCTCTATGAGTGTGCGATAAAGCTGATAAAAGAGGGCAAGGC
>CAZFZW010000141.1:0-3494 GCA_964523465.1 uncultured Clostridium sp.
GAGCGCCTGCTTCACACGCAGGAGGTCCACGGTTCGAGTCCGTGCGTGTCCACCACCGAAAAAATCCCCGAAGTCGTTGATATACAACGCTTTCGGGGATTTTTTTGCTTTGAAAAGTGACCGAGTTTATTTTTCTAAAAAGTCCTAAAAACACCTGGTTTTTTTACGGTTGCTAACAAAAATCTAACAAAATTAAAAGGATCATATTGAGTTTACGGCTTTTTTGAGTTGCTCTATTTCAATGTGAGTATACCGTTTCGTGGCGGTGTCAGAGACCTGTCCCATAAGCTTTTGAATACCCCATTTGTCAATGCCCTCATTTTGAAAGAAAGTGCTTTTATGTCCGAAAACAAATTGATAGACCTGTCTTTTGAATTTGCTGTTGCAATCGTTAATCTTGTTGATGGCGTAACCGCACCTAAAAGTTCGTATATGACCGATAAGCTTGCACGGGCAGGCACATCTGTTGGAGCGAATATTCACGAAGCACAGTTTGCCCAAAGTAAAAAGACTTTGTTGCAAAGTTGAAAATAGCATCGAAAGAATCGAATGAAACAAGTTATTGGCTAAAACTGATGTTTGAAACTAAACGAATAGACGAACAGACCTACAAGTATACCGAAAAGCTTTGCGGTAATATCCGCAGGTTGCTCATTGCATCGTGCAAGACCGCAAAATCCAACTTGACTTAAACTCCACCCCCGCTCGGCACGGATATGCTGAGCGGGGGTGGTTTTGCGTTATCTCATTTCTTCTATATGGTATATATATTCGAGTGAGCTGAGGGCTTCGATTATTTCCTTGTGGGTTTTATACTTTTTAAGTTCTGCACTGTTTATGGTTATCGTTATCGTGTAGACACTCAGTCCCGAGCCGACATAGGCGAGGTTTGCCTCAATGTCATCTATTCTCAATCCGAGACGGCGGATGACGGCAACGAAGTCCTGGAGATATTCGCTGCTCTTTAACTCAAGATGTATCTCAAAATGATTTGAACGGTTTTTGAGATAAGTTTCAAGAGAGGGGAAGCAGGCGAGGATGCACAGAAGGAAGATGTAGACTATTACCGTTATGGTATAAAGTCCTGCGCCGACTGTGAATCCGAGGATTCCGCACGCCCAGAGTCCTGCCGAGGTCGTCAGTCCCTTTATCTGATTACGGGAGCTGAAAAGTATCGAATTGCCGCTGAGCATCGCAGTGCCTATTACGGTTGCCGCAGAGAGCACAGGGATGCCGAGCGAAAAGCTCTGCATCAAATATATGTCGAGTATCATCGAGACTGTCGATGCGAACGAGATGAGCACGAAAGTGCGAAGTCCTGCGGAGTGACGCTTGCTCGAACGCTCACAGCCGATGACCGATGCGAATACGACCGCTATCGCAACTCGAAGTATGACTGAATATGTGTTCAATCCGGTTGACCATTCACCGAGCAGACGGGCGATAGGGTCGGCTATTGTTAATATCTCAAGAGTTTGCATTGTTGTTTCTCCTCCTCCTGTTCTTCCTGCGGTGGTCGAGGCTCATTCCTGCGAGCAAATACTGTTCGTCTGCCGCCTCGGAAAACGCCTCTTCGTCCTCGTGATACGGGTTTTCATGTTTGGGAAGCTCCTGCTGGATTGCCTGTATACGCTCGATGAGCAGCTCGACTTTGTTCTTTTCATGGCCGTCCTCGGCTATTTCAACTATGTCCTCGAGCTTGTTGGAGTAGGATTTTGAGAGATAAAGGGCGAGCTTTGCACAGCCGGGGCCTATAAGCTCATAGAGCACACTCGATGCGAGAATTATTGTCTCAAGTGTGTTGCCGACTTCGCCGCCGAGCGTTCTTGCACCCATGGCGGCAAGACCTATTGCAACGCCTGCCTGCGGTATCAGCGCAAGACCGAGATTGTTTCGGACAAGCTTATCTTTTTTGGTTATCAGGCAGCCAAGGAATGCACCGCCGTATTTGCCGAGTATTCTGACGAGGAAGTAGCACACTCCGACAACGATCAGCGGAATACCGCCCATTGCCGATGAGGTGTCAACAAGTGCACTGAGATTGAAGTTCAAGCCCGAACGCACAAAGAAGAGCAGAAGAATGGGCGGGCTGAAATAGTTCAACTGCTTGAACAGTCTTTCGTCATCCGAAAGGTTGATGTATACCATGCCCATTGCCATGCAGCCGAGCAGGGGTGAGACATCGAGCAGGGTGCATATGCCGCAGAAAGAGAACAGCAGTGCGACGGAGACAATAAGTCGATTGTCCGTTGAACGCTTTTGCAGCAGCAACTTGAGTATAAGTCCGAACAGACCGCCGAGTGCAAAGACGAGAATGTTAAGTCCAATCGGCTTTAATACGCTGCTCAGGCTGAAGTGTCCAGACATATTCGCAACTGCTACCGAAATCGCAACGCTGTATGCGACAAGTCCCACTACATCGTCGAAAGCGACGACCTGCAACAGCGTGTCAACAAAGTCGCCCTTTGCGTGGGTCTGGCGTATGGTCATGACGGTTGACGCAGGGGCGGTTGCCGATGCGAGTGCTCCGAGCACAAGCGAGAAATTTAAGTCCAGATGCAGGACGAAGAACGACACGATAAACACTGCGACCGAGGCAAGACACGCCTCAAGTACGGTGATGACGACCACCTTTCCGCCGTTCTTTTTAAGCGTTGAAAATCTGAAAAATTCGCCTGTGCTGAATGCGATGAACGCAAGCGCAATGTCGCTCAAAAAGTCCATCCCCTCGACTATTTCGGTCGGGATGAGATTGAGCACATACGGCCCGAGCAATACGCCTGAGAGTATGTAAGCCGTAACATTCGGCAGCCGCAGCCGTTTTGTTATTCTCGTTGCCGCAAAACCCGTTATCAGCATCAGTGCCACGGAAATTATTATCTGTGCAACGGGTGACGAGACATTAAAAAATGAATTGAGCAATTACCTAACCCTCTCTCCTCAAAAAGATACAATCACCGACTGCGTTATTCGCAGTCAGCGACCGTCAATTTGCTCTTGCTTTTTCCTTATATAATATGATATACTCAAGGTACAATAAAATCAAATTATTTTATTTTTGATTTTCATAAACTTTATTTATGGTGATGCTATGTTAGACAATAAAACCGAAACTTTGATAGCCGTTGCGGAGCAAAAAAACTTCACAAGAGCCGCAGAAGTGCTCGCATTAACTCAGCCGGCAGTCAGCCATCAGATAAATCAGCTCGAGCAGTCGCTCGGTGCAACGCTGTTTAACCGCAAGAAAGGCGAGCTGACATTGACGCAGGAAGGGGAGATTGCCGTCAAATATGCTCGAATGCTCATGTCAATGGATCAGAAAATGCGAATGGAGATAGAGGATTCTCAGCGTAATATCAAGAAACTGCGTATAGGACTGACCCACACTTCGGAGAGCACCTTTGCCACCGAGGTTCTGGCACGATATGGCAACGAGTATCCAAATGTAAGCATTACTGTTTTTACAGATACTATAAAAAATCTTTATGATATGC
>CAZFZW010000142.1:0-3491 GCA_964523465.1 uncultured Clostridium sp.
GAATAGTAAACAAATCTGTTAAACGGCTCTATGCAGTAGAAAGCAGGCATTTCCTGCGTGGTGGATGCGCTCGGGTATCCCGAAAAATCCACAAACCTGCATGAGACCTTGACAACGCCGCCGTCAAGCGTGTATGTAGCTTCCATATATGACGGCGAGCTGTCGGCAGATGTTTTTGCCCAGTCGAGGGGACGGCATTTGACATAAAGAGTGCCGTTCTCGGCGATTATATCCACTATCTTGCTGCATTCGTTATATTTGTTGCCGCCCTGAACGGGGTTGTAGTTCCATTGATTCCCGTTGTATTCGCCGCACTCATATCCGCCACCCGAGGTGCCGTAATACGACTGCTGAACAAGTCTGCCGGCATCATAGCGATTTATGAGATTGACCTTGTTGTTTATCGATTTTACTCCGTAACGCTCTGCGGCGTTTGAGTCAACATAAACTCTGCCGTCTTTTTTCACAGCCTGAACATCGGAGTTCAAATCTTCAAGGTAGCTTAACGCACCGCCCCAGTTGAGGTCAATGCCGAGTTTTAATTCGTCATTGCTTATAAACACATTGTCATCTGGCACATCACGGTTGAAGATGCCCACGCCGAGTAGCTCAAAGTCCATGTCGTCTTTGTCAAGCGGTTCGAATGTTACGCAGTGCAGACGGTATGCTTTTTGATTATCGAGGCAGCCGTCAATGAAACTGCGGAATGTGCTCCCGCCATCAGACGGTTCAAGAAAAAATTCCTCTGTGTATTTTTCAGCCTTTAGCGTATAGGTTATTTTACCCTTTATGTATGCGTCTGATTTATATTTGATTGCGAAGTAATTGAATCTGCCGCATTTGAGAGTTCCGAAATCAAATGTGACCGTGCCTGTAGATGGGTCAACCGCCTTGTCTGCGGCGACGGATTCTCCGTTTACCGTAACATATCCACTTTCTTCACAGTCACCGATAACGGTAAAATCCCTGTCCTCAAAGCAGGGCAGAAAACTTATGAGATATGACGGGAACAAAAATATCAGTGTTATGATACTCAGCAACCTGCTCATTGCGCCACCTCTTATACATATATAGATATACACATAATTTAACACAAACAGATAAAAAATGCAATCGATGTTTTCGGGTTTTGTTGCAATTAACAATAGTTCGTGCTATTATATGGACAGATGAAATTTACGAAAATTTTATAAAAGGGAGACGAGTAAATGGCATTTGAGAGAAACAGCGAGCTTTGGACATATGATGTGTTTCCGAAGGTTCTTCAGGCAGGCAAAAAAACCACGGTACATATCCGTCAGGCAGGTGGCAGACTCTTCTTTTTCCATAATGAACATTACACGGCCGTTGTCACATGGCTCAACGGCGGCGCACAGCAGTATAACCCTGCATCGGCATTCAGAAAAGAAATTGATGCTGTCGCCAATGAGGAAAACGGCTTTGATATAGAGCTTACTCTGCCCGAAGAGGGCGAGTACCGCATCAGAATAGAGGGCGAGGAAAAGAGACAGAGAAAACGCAGCTTTGTTTTTTGTCTGTATGCAGTCGAAAAAGACCTTGTCGGTATGTATCCGTTCATAGGCGATTTGCATATGCATACAAACCGTTCCGACGGAGCACATGATCCCGAGAATGTTGCGGCAAGCTATCGCTCCCACGGATATGACTTTTTGGCTATGACCGACCATGACCGCTATTATCCGTCTTTGCAGGCGATGGAAAGCTTTAAGGATATTCCGACGGAGTTCAATCTCGTTCCGGGCGAAGAGGTTCATCTTCCGGATGTAAACGGTTTCAGTATAAATCCTCACACAGTAAATTTCGGTGGCGAGTACAGCATAAATGCACTTGTCGAGGATGTTGCAATAGAGGAAATGGGTAAGGATAAGAAGTATCGCTCTGTCAGAGACGACTGCCCTGATGTTATGACGCAGGAAGAGTATTCGGCGAAGATGACCGAGCTTGCAAAACATATTGCCGTGCCTGATAATGTTGACCCCGTACTTGCCGCAACTCTCAAGTGGATATACGATGAGATTAGAGCGGCAGGTGGACTTGCGATTTTTCCGCATCCGACATGGGTGACAAGGGACTGCTTCCACGACCCGGACGCTCTGAACGACTGGATGGTGGAAAATAAGATTTTCGATGCGTTTGAGGTTCTCGGCGGAGAGCGATATTTTGAACAAAACGGATTCCAGACGGTGAGATATTACGAGGACAGAGCGAGAGGTTACAGGTATCCTGTGGTGGGCAGTACCGACAGTCACTCGTGCACACCTGAAAATTCGGGTGCATATATATGCTCGACTATAGTTTTCTCACCCGAGAATGAGAGAAAAGCACTCATTGATTCGATTAAGAATTTCAGAAGTGTCGCTGTTGATACGATAAGCAAGGAATTCAGACTTGTCGGTGAAATGCGTTATGTCCGTTACGGCTGCTTCCTTCTGAAGAACTATTTCCCGATTCATGATGATGCCTGTTTTGAAGAGGGCAGACTCATGAAACAGGCGATATACGGCACGCAGGATGAAAAGCAGGAAGCCATAGAAACACTTAAAGTGATTAACGGCAGAATGGCAAAAATGCGTAAGAAATATTTCGACTTTTAAACAGTAGCAGACCGCCCGAGAGGGCGGTCTGTTGTTCGGTTATTCATAATTTTTAAGTTTCTCGGAAAGTTTTTTACTCACTGAGCACACAAACTCATCGGGTTCAGCGTCGAAGAGAATGTCGAGGATTTGAATAGCTTTTTTGATATATCTCTCATCGTTCTCTGTCTCGGCAAGGGCGGTCAGATGGTGTGAAATAACCCAGGATAGGGGAGTGAGTGCATCTTTTGCCGCACGGTGTTTTTCTTTACCCTGTAAAAGATACACAAGTGCGTTTTCACGGGATTTATAGAGGTTGGGGAGTTTCATAGCCTGTTCCAAAGCCTTTGGCAGCTCTCCAACTTTTTGATAAGCAAGGCAAATGTTATAAAGCGTCGCACCGCGAACCTCGGAATCTTCACAGTATTTAATTATCTGCTCCTGAACGGCAATGGATTCTTTGAGATGCTTTTCTTTTTCTTCGGGAGTCCCGTCAAGCTTTTCGAGCGAGGTGGATAGTTGGACGAGTAAAAGAGCATCGTTCGGAAACAGCTTCAGAGCATCACGTATAAGACCGACATTTTTCTTGTGAAAACCGTCTTTGTTGTTTTTTGCCCATATGCTGTTAATTTCGTTGTATTTGTTGTCCTTCTCGGTGTTGCTCATTCCGAGAAGTTCATCTATGCTTATTTTAAAGCAGTTTGAAAGTGCCGGCAACATGGTTATGTCCGGATAACCGTCGCCACGCTCCCATTTGCTTATCGACTGGGACGATACTCCAAGATGAGCGGCAACCTCTTCCTGCGTCAAGCTGTGTTCGAGTCGAAATCTTTTTATGTTTTCGCCGATTTGAAAATCCATGGTATTTTACCTCCGATTTGTTGTTTGGAAGCTTCC
>CAZFZW010000143.1:0-3478 GCA_964523465.1 uncultured Clostridium sp.
CCCTTAACTCTTGCCATTTGTTTATCCTCCTAATTCTCCGCAATTGTTTTTCTTAAGAAATCATAAGCTGTCCGGATATCTTTTTCCGGATTCTCTCCGACCTCACGCTCAATTGTCAAAAATCCTTTATAACCGATTTCTTCAAGAGCTTTCAGGTAGTTCGGGAAATCTACGCTTCCGGTGCCCAACGGTACTTCCTCAAAGAATTTCATTCCCTCAATATCCGCCGGAATCGGGTGCACAACACGATAAATAAATTCAGGGTTTCCGTCCAAAAGCTTGATTCCGTCCTTTGCGTGGGTGTGCACGATATATTTTTTGAGATTATGTACAGCCCTGACCGGATCATCGCCGGTTACCATCTTGAAATTAGCCGGGTCGAGGTTCACTGCAACACCTGTAGATCCGAGACTGTCTAAGAATCCCTTCAATACTTCTGAGGTTTCAGGACCGGTCTCAATGGCGAAGTGCGCTTCCATGCTGTCAGCGTAATTTGCCAGTGTATAGCATGCCTCCTGCATTACTTTATAGCGCTCAGCATTTGAATCCGCAGGTACAACACCGATGTGAGTCGTCACAATGTCTGTTCCAAGATCTTTGGCAAGGTCCACGATGCGTTTTGATTTTTCGATCAGCTCTGGATTTAACTCTTTGTTGCCAAACCCCATACCAAGATCCCCGCAGAGAGCAGAAAAAATAAGACCGCTGCTCTGTACTTCATCCTTTAATGCAATACGAGCTGCCGAATTTAAGTTTTCCGGTGCGTTTTGACCGCTTGTCGCATACATCTGTATTCCCTTCGCTCCCACAGCTGCGGCTTTTTTAATCGCCTCACTGCGCTCGCAGCGGAAGGATTCGAGAATAACACCAATAGGAAATTGATACATAATAACCCTCCTTGTTTTTGAGAAAAATCTGTAACTATTCAGTACCTTCATAGTTACAACCGCAAGCCCAATAAAAATCAGCTTCGCTGATGGGGCTTGCTCTTGCTTAATTTACTTTGTCATACGATTTGTGCGGTTCCGCACAAATCTGTCCTGAACAGTTACAAAAAGCTTTTACTTTTTTTCATTATATGGTAAAGTAAATTTTAAAGCAATATTCTATTTTGACCTTTATTGACACAATATTGCTCTTTTAAAAATAGTTTGGCGTAACAGTCCGATACATTCACTGTTACCAATTGACCGACAAAAATCGCCTCAGTATGAAGGATGTTTGGATAAATTTCTAATGGAGGATGTATGAATAAGTTTTTATATGAAGAACACAATATCGACAAAAAAGATTTTCCTTTTATTTTTCATACAGACCAGGTGTCTTCCAATAACGGCACCCCAAACTGGCATACCAACATTGAATTTCTCTGCTGCATTCAGGGAAATGGCATCGTAAAATGCGGGGATGCTGCCTATCATTTTACAGCAGGAGACATTGTTGTTATCAATTCTGATGTATTTCATGTGGTCCACAGCAGCACAAAAGTACTTTATCATTGTCTGATTGTTGATATTGATTTTTTTTATGCAAATAATCTGGATGTGAACAGTCTTTATTTTCAGGAGAAAATAGAAAATGCAGAGATATATTCAGAGTTCCTTACGGTCGCCTATATATTTCAGACACAAAAAGGAACCTATCGCAACGCAATGATCAAGCATGCGGTTCTTGGCTTTCTGATTTCACTTTGTCAAGAATATGCAAGTATCCGAAGTACACAGGCTCAGGACTCTCTGGGTGCCAATCGAATGAAGAAGGTCGTAAATTATATACGGAAAAATCTTTCCTCTGACCTTACTCTGGATGAGATTGCAGATTCGGTGGGAGTCAGCAAGTATTATCTGGCAAGGGAGTTTAAAAAATATACGGATCATACGATTTTTGAAGAAATCAATATGTTCCGGTGCATAGAGGCCAGAAGGCTCATCAGCGAGGGGATCAGTGTGTCCGCAGCCGCCCATTCCTGCGGTTTTGAAAATGTGTCTTATTTTTCAAGAACTTACAAAAAGTATATGGGTGGACTGCCCTCTGAAGTGCCAAAAGTGTAACGTTAGCCACTTACCACTTAAACTCCTGTTTCCGCCTCCGTCCGCAGCGGATTCCAGCTTCCCCTCATATAGCAAATCAGATACAGCACAAAAATCAGCAGATTATGTGCAATCATACACGCCCACGCGGAAACCAGCCCCATTTTAAGCAGCTGCGTGCAGATAAAGGTGCCAACAATCCTTATTCCCCACATGCCGATCATGTTATACACAAAGGGCTGCTTCGTTTTTCCAACGCCCATCATCATACCCTCTATGATGATAGAAAATCCGTAAAACGGCTCTGAAACCGCCACCATGCGAAGCACCGTCGTTCCAAGTGCAATGACTTTTTCGCTGGTAGAAAAAATCCCCATTAACACCGGCGCTGCAAAAAACAGACACGCACCGGAGCATACCATCAGACCAAGTTCAATAGGAATAAACATTGCAGCAAGATCTTTCATTCGCTTTTTATCCCGTGCGCCATAGGCATTTCCTGCCAGAGTGGCAGCTGCCGTCTGCATGCCATAGCCCGGAATGTAAAACGCAGATTCCACCGTATTTGCAATCGTATGTGCCGCCGCAGCGACCTCTCCCAGCGAATTGATCATGGAGGCAAATGCTACGTATCCCAATGATGTACCAAACCGCTGCAGCATATTTGGCAGCGCGACCTTCATACAGGGCTTTAATATCTGCATATCCGGACGCAGACTCTGTCCCTGCGGGGAAATCATGGGATGCCGCCACAAGGCAACCGTTATACAAATGCCGTCCACGGTATAGGCCACTGCACTTGCAACTGCCGCTCCGGCAACGCCCCATCCGGCCCCCGGCATGGTAAATATCCATGAAAAAACAGACACCGGGCGAGTCGGATAAATAAGGCACAGATTCAGCACCGCATTCATCACATTTACAATAATACCGATTTTCATCGGTGTTTTGGTATCACCCGCTGCACGCAGCACAGTTCCAAAAATAATACTCGCCGTGCGCGGCAGCATTGGCAGATATAAAATCAGGAAATACATTGCCGCCATCTCTCTGATACTTTCCTTTACCTGCATCCAGACCGGAATCCTGCTGCTAAGGGCAACCGGCAAAATTGTGAAAAAAATTCCGACAACCAATACTGTGAACACCGCCTGTGAAACTGCCCGTTTTGCGGACGGCTTATCATTTGCTCCACATGCTTTTGCAATAAAGGATAAAAAACCTATACTCAGGGCAGAAATCGTGCTGTTAATGAGCCAGTTGACGGTCGTGGTCGCGCCGACTGCTGCCGTTGCCTGCGTTCCCAAAGAACCTACCATCGCTGTATCTATGTACTGCACAGCGGTCTGCATCAGCTGCTCTAACATTGTGGGCCATGCCAGAGCAAGAATCACCCCCGTCATTCTTCGAGCTTCTTTATCATGAATTTTCCTGTTCATCTATTTGTG
>CAZFZW010000144.1:0-3418 GCA_964523465.1 uncultured Clostridium sp.
GTGACATGTTTTTAAAGTTCTTGCATGTCACGGATCTGACCTTTATACTGTCATTAAAGTATAAAAGAAAGAGGTCCCAGTGACACCTCCTGCAAGATGTGTGATCACTGAGACCATTGGTATAAAACCATGGTTATTATAACAGATTACACAGTTTCTTACAACGAGGAAGAACATATTTTTAATTGAAAGTAGTGAAAATTCCATCTGCCCCATCTGTGGTCATCCCCTAAAACACCGTGACCACGTAAAACGTATCATGAAAGGAAAAAATGGTGAAGTCAGATGGCTTCTCATCCGCCGTCTGGTCTGCACCAATGAATCCTGTCATTCGCTGCATCGTGAACTGCCTGATATACTGGCTCCGTATAAGCATTTCGAACTCGACATCATAACCGGTGTCCTGGACGGACTGATTACCGCCGATACGGAAGGGTTCGAGGATCATCCATGTGAAGAGACGATGCACCAGTGGCATCTCTGGTACCAACTCAATAAAGCTTCGATGGAAGGAATTTTGCGTTCCAAAGGATATCAGCTTCTGGCATTTACGGAGAAGCTCCTTACAACCAGTGTTTCACTGCTTGAAAAACTACGCAAGGATACCTGCGACTGGCTGCGCATTGTATTCCGCTTTGTCTATAACTCAGGTATGTTTTTGTCCCCCACCTGGGATCAGTAGTTATGCACCGACTTTTATTGTACTGGCAATCCGTTTCCGTGTACGATTGTCTCATAGGAGGTAATCAGTATGATCACAAACGAATTAGTAAAAGATGAACAGACAACAAAAGCATGGCAAGAAGACCAGGCATTGGCAAGATTTCAGATGATATCCCCACTGCTTGACGAATCCCTGGATCAGGCAAAACGCGTAGAACTCAGGCAACAGCTTTCCGAACAGTATCAGATTTCCGTCCGAAGCCTCTACCGGTATGAAAACTATTACCGTGAGAATGGATTTGCCGGACTTAAGCCGATGAACCGGGAATCACGCCGGGCACAATCGCTGCCTGATAACTTTGAAGAACTGGTAAGTGAAGCAATCCAGTTAAAACGGGAGGTTCCATCCAGATCGGTTGCTCAGATTATTCTGATACTGGAGATGGAAGGGTTTGTCCAACCTGGGATCCTGAAGCGTTCTACTATGCAGAGATACCTTTATAAAAGCGGTTTTGGCAAGAAGCAGATGAAAAAATATGTGGATGCAAGAAAAAGCTCATCCAAACGCTTCTGCAAGCCTCACCGCATGATGTTGGTGGAATCCGATATTAAATATGGTTTAAAGCTTCCCATTGGACGAAACGGAACCAGGATCCAGACTTATCTTGTGGTAATCATCGATAACCATTCGCGCTATGTCCTGGAAGCGAAATGGTATGATCATCAACGGGAAAGCATCGTGGAAGACTGCTATCACAGGGCGATCCTAAAACATGGGAAAATACAATCCTGCTATCACGATAATGGAAAGCAGTTCGTATCCAGACAGCTGATCCAGTCGCTTTCCATGCTGGGAACGCGTGTATTAAAGGCAAAGCCTTACTCTCCGCAATCCAAAGGCGGTGTGGAAGTTTTTAACCGCTTTGTCAATGCATTCCTTGCAGAGGCTTCTGTCCAAAAGATCAAGACACTGGAAGAACTGAACCAGTTCTGGGACATCTGGCTTGAAGAATACTACCACAACAAGCCACATGAAGGGATAGAAGAGTACTATAAAAGTCTCCACTCCCCCGTCCCCGCAGGAGGGATCAGTCCACTGCAGGAATGGAATCGTGATTCCCATCCGCTTGTATTTCTGGATGCAGGTGTTGTAGGAAATGCTTTTCTCCACCACGAAGAACGCGAGGTAGACAAAGGCGGCTGTATCAGCGTTGGTGGCCGGATGTATGAAACCAGCACTGCACTGATCGGTGCCAAAGTAAAGATTTCCTATGATCCGCTGAAACCTGATCTCATCACTGTTTCTTACGACGGAATCAGACCATTTACTGCAAAACCGCTTCAGATTAACGAATACTGTGATCCGAAACCGGAAATACCGGCCAGCATGCTTCCTGTAGATCCGGAGTCTTCCCGCTTTCTGGAAGGTCTCAAGCGAAAAAGGGAACAGTCATTGAAAATGCAGGCAAATGCGCTTTCTTTCAGCAACTATGGAAAGGGGGAGGCAGACCATGTATGAAACCTTTTTTGAAATGGAACACACACCTTTTACCAGGGACATTCCGCCGGAACTGCTCTATGAATCGCCTTATGTGGCAGATGCTATCGGCCGGCTGGCCTATGCTGCAGACCGTCAGCTGTTTGCAGTTGTCACTGCGGATGCAGGATGTGGAAAATCCACGTTGATCCGGAAGTTTGTAGCTTCCCTTCCAAAGAACAGATATATTTTCCTGTATCTGTCAGATTCGAAGCTGACACCAAGATGGTTCTACAAAGGGTTGCTTGACCAGCTTGGGATTGAATCAAAGTTTTACCGCGGTGATGCGAAACGCCAACTGCAGAACCAGATTGAAATCATTCGGGGAGTCCAGAGTAAAAAAGTAATCTGTATCCTGGATGAAGCCCATCTCCTGGAGAAGGAAACCATTGAGGAATTTCGTTTTTTACTTAATTACCGTTTTGATTCCATGAGTCCCATGGCACTCGTCCTTGTAGGACAGACAGAACTCTGGGATAAGCTGAAACTCCAGCGTTATGCAGCTGTACGTCAGCGTATTGATATCAACTGCATACTCCCACATCTGGATCGTTCCGAAACGGAGCAGTATATCCAGTCCCACTTAAAATATGCCAGTGGCCGTCAGGATCTGTTTACAGATAAGGCAATAGATGATATTTACAGGGAATCCACTGGAATTCCAAGAAGCATCAACCGCATTTGCGAAAAATGCCTGATGTACGCTTTCCAGCAGAACAAGCGTCTGATCGACGAGCATATGGTTCGCTTTGTGATAGACCACGAAATGCTGAAAGGTGGTGTTGATTCATGAGTATTATTTTTCAGGCAAGACTGTCAACAAACTCAAAAAAGCCATGGATGGGGGAAATCAATCCCATCCAGCTGGAGCATGAACCATACGAAGTCGAAGTGTCAGCCAGAGGCAGCTACTTTCACCTATTAATTGGACATCACGCTTATGGAAACTATATCTGCATTCCCAACTGGAATGTTGGAACGGAGTTGGCTTCCCTCTCAGATTCCTTTTGGAATCTGGAGCAGCTTAGCAGTACAACGCTGAAAAAAGTAGATGCCTGTAGTGTGACGTATGCGCTCCTTGAATTATCAAAGTACGTAAATATATGATAATCCTATGGGCGGGAAACCGCCCACGGAGTATCAGTCATGACAGAAACTTAAGCAGGTCAATGACAGCAGAAAAAAGCAGTTCAGTGACAGCTCATGAAATCAGTAACA
>CAZFZW010000145.1:0-3411 GCA_964523465.1 uncultured Clostridium sp.
TCAAGGATTATGAGCTTGCTCATGAAATATCTATCTAAAGGTGTAATATGAATTTTGAAAAACTGATTTCTTTAAGACAGCAGATAATCAAAAAAGACTTCAGTCGGATGAATGATATGCAGCTTGAGGCGGTCCTTACTACCAAAGGGCCGCTTTTGGTACTTGCGGGTGCAGGCAGCGGCAAAACCACCGTGCTCGTCAACCGTATCGTAAACCTTGTCAAATACGGCGAGGCATACTATTCTACCGATTTTTCACGTCCTCTGCGTGAGGGTGACGAGGAGCTGCTTGAGGCATATCTCGGCGGCGATGAAAGCCTTTTTGAAGCGGAGGATCTTTTAAGCGTCCGCCCTGCAAAGCCGTGGCAGATTCTTGCCATAACTTTCACGAATAAGGCGGCAGGTGAGCTTAAAGAGCGTATCTGCAAAGCCCTCGGCGAGAGCGGCAACGATGTGTGGGCGAGCACATTCCATTCGACCTGCGCCAAGATTTTACGCCGGCACGCCGATGAAATAGGCTATACTCACAACTTTACCATATATGATTCCGACGACTCGAAGCGAGCCGCCAAGGAGTGCATAAAAAAGCTCGGCTACGATGAGAAGATGATTCCCGTCAAGTCTGTACTTGCCGAAATAAGCCGTGCCAAGGATGAGCTGATTTCACCCTCCGAGTTTATTTCACAGAATCAGGCAGACATTCGCCTTAAAAAGATAGGCGATGTATACGAGGAGTATCAGAAGTTCCTCAAAAAAGCCGATGCCATGGACTTTGATGATTTGATAGTCAATATGGTAAAGCTTCTGAGAACCTGCCCTGATACCCGTGAATATTATCAGAACCGCTTTAAATACATAATGGTCGATGAGTATCAGGACACCAACCACGCACAGTATGTGCTGACCTCTCTGCTTGCTCAGGGACACGGAAACCTCTGCGTTGTCGGTGATGATGACCAGAGTATTTACCGATTCAGAGGTGCGACGATAGAGAATATTCTCAGCTTTGAAAAGCAGTATAAAACCGCCAAGGTCATTCGCCTTGAGCAGAACTACCGTTCAACTCAGACTATCCTCGATGCCGCAAATGCCGTTATAGCACATAACGAACAGCGCAAGGGCAAGAACCTCTGGACGGACAACGGACAGGGTACAAAGATAGAATTTTATACAGCCGAGGACGAGATGGGCGAGAGCCGCTATGTCGCAGACAGGATAATGACAAACGTTGCGGCAGGCGAAGGCTGGAACGACCATGCTATTCTCTATAGAACGAACGCTCAGTCGAACGTGCTCGAGCAGTCTTTCATCAGAAGCGGCGTGCCTTACAGAATGATAGGCGGCCACAGATTCTATGACCGTAAAGAGATAAAAGATGCCATGGCATATCTCTATCTCGTCAACAACACCGCCGATGAAATCAGACTCAGAAGAATCATCAACGAGCCAAAAAGGGGAATAGGTGACGCTTCACTCAACGCCATTTTTGAAATTTCCGCAGGCCTCGGTATAGAGCCTTTTGATGTTATTCGCTCGGCGGATCAGTATGCCAAGCTCTCAAGAGCCTCGTCAAAGCTTATGGCGTTTGGCAAGCTCATCGATTCTTTCCGGGAAAAACTTGACACCATGCCGCTTTATGACCTGCTCGGAGTTATCCTTGACGAAACGGGTTATACGCTTTCGCTTGCAAATGAGCCCGAGAAGTATCAGGAGCGTGTGGAGAACCTCGGAGAACTCGGCAACAATATCAGGCGTTACTGCGAAGAAAATCCCGAGGGTGATCTCAACGGGTTCCTGCAGGAAACTGCACTTTTGACCGATATTGATAACTACAATGCCCAGACGCAGGCGGTAGTTATGATGACTATACATTCAGCCAAGGGCCTCGAGTTTCCGAATGTCTTTATTGTCGGCATGGAGGAGGGACTTTTCCCGGGAATGCAGACGATCCTATATGAACCCGAAAACATCGAGGAGGAACGCAGACTCGCTTATGTTGCCATAACCAGAGCAAAGAAAAAACTCTGCATCTCCTGTGCCTCCACCCGTATGCTCTACGGAATGACAAACCGTAATCGTCCCTCAAGATTTGTCGAGGAGATACCCGATGAACTGCTTGAGATAAAGGGCGCAAGAGCCAATTCTTACAAGACTTACGGCATTGAGCAAAGGCAGAATACCGTTCAAAAAGGCTTCTCAAAGTCCGGCACTTCAAGAGCCTCGGGTTCTATCCCGTCGAAGTCTGCACCCGGTTTTTCGTCAAAATCCGGCTTCTCCGGTGGTTTTTCGTCTGGTGGATTTTCCTCCGGTGCCGCAAAGAAACCGAGCGCTCCCGCACAGACCTATTCGGTTGGCGAGAGTGTCAAGCACAAGGCTTACGGTACGGGTGTTATACTCGGTATGCAAAAGATGGCTAACGATACCATGCTCGAGATAGCTTTTGACAAAGTCGGCACAAAGAAGATAATGGCAAACTACGCAAAGCTCGAAAAGATTGACAACTGATAAAAAATCAAAACCGTCCGAAGAAATTTTCCTCGGACGGTTGCTTTATACCGAAAAAAGACCTCCGTATATTTTTATACGAAGGTCTTTTTTGCTTATTTGCTTATCTTCTTGACTGTTTCCATTACATAGTCGCCGAACTCACTGCAAGTGCAGCCGTCATCACGGCCTGTTATCTTGAGCTTCTTCTCGTCATACATGCAGATGTCGAGAGCTTTTTCGAGCAGATCGGCCTTCTCCTGCTCTCCAATGTGGGAGAGCAGCATAACGCTTGCTCTGAGCATCGAGCAGGGGTCTGCATACTGTGCTCTACCCTCACGAACCATTCTCGGAGCGGAACCGTGAATAGCCTCGAACATTGCATAACGCTTGCCGATGTTTGCACTGCCGGCAGTGCCGACACCGCCCTGGAACTCGGCAGCTTCGTCTGTGATAATGTCACCATAGAGGTTGGGAAGAATAAATACCTTAAAGTCACGGCGGCGTTTCTCGTCAATGAGCTTTGCGGTGGTGATGTCAATGTACCACTCGTCGGTGATTATCTCGGGATATTCCTCGCCGACCTTCTTGCAGAGGTTAAGGAACTTGCCATCGGTAGTTTTGATAACATTTGCCTTTGTGATTATCGAAACACGCTCTTTGTTGTTGCGGCGTGCATAGTCATATGCGAGTCTTGCGATTCTGTCGCATCCCTCGGTGGTGGTAACAACGAAGTCAAGAGCGAGGTCATCTGTTACATTGACACCCATCGAGCCTACTGCATAAGCGCCCTCGGTGTTCTCACGGAAGAAAGTCCAGTCAATGCCCTGCTCGGGAACCTTGACGGGGCGAAGGTTTGCAAACAGATCAAGCGCCTTTCTCATTGCAACATTTGCGCTCTCAATGTTCGGCCACGGATCGCCTGCCT
>CAZFZW010000146.1:0-3394 GCA_964523465.1 uncultured Clostridium sp.
GTCAAGGAGTTCCCCAAGACCGGCAAGGTGGTTGAAAAGGAATACTGCAAGAAAACAGGACTTCTGGCAACCGATGCCTGCGCCGAGACCGCCAAGGGTTATTATAAGCAGTCTGCCCTGCCTGCCGAATGCACTGAGTGTTCGGGTGGCGGAAGCAGCATAGGCGAAGTAATAGACGATGTCAGCAGTGCAGTGGGCGATCTTATCAATTCGATAATTCCGACCTCGGGTACGGACGATTAAAAATCAAAAACGCCGCATCCGTTTTCAGGGTGCGGCATTGCTTTTTTGAGAGGTAACAGATGATAATACTTTCAGTTGACTATGGCGATACGAGAACAGGTATAGCCGTGTGTGATAAAACAGAATTTCTTGCGTCTCCCGTCACGGTTATAACCGAGAAAGACGCAGGGGTGCTTGCGGAGAAGATAACCGAGATTGCCAGGGAGAGAAAGGCCGAACTTATAGTTGTCGGCCTGCCCGTCAATATGGACGGCACCCACGGCGAGAGGGCAGTGCGCTGTGAAGAATTTGCGGCGACACTTAGTGAACTTTCGGGTCTGGAGACTGTTATGCGTGATGAACGCCTGACTACCGTTTCGGCTCACAATGCGCTGAATGTCACAAACACACGGGGCAAGAAACGAAAAGCGGTCGTTGATGCGGTCAGTGCCGTGATGATTTTGCAGGACTATCTCGACTACAGGCGAATCAATCACCTCGCCTGAACAGCTCACGAATACCCATTATCAGCAGAAATCCGCCGAAGATTTTCCCCGGTATGTCGCTTTGAAGCCTGGAGAGCAGCACGCTCCCGACGATGACACCCGGCAGACCGCCGAGCGCAAAGAGCAAAACGCTCTTCCAATCGATAAGCTTTTTGACGGAATATACCGTTGTTGACAGCACAGCGCAGGGGATGAAGAACAGCAGGTTTATGCCCTGTGCCTTGAGCTGCGGCATACCGAGCACGAGCACGAGATAGAGCACAAGCACTCCGCCTCCGCCGAGTCCGAGGCTGCCGGCAAGTCCTGAGAAAAAAGCGGCAAGGATATTTTTCATCTTATTATCATCCTCACTCCCGCCCACAGCATAAACAGTGCAAAAATTTTACCGAGCGCCTTTGACGGAATCTTAGGCAGAAGAAATGAGCCTAAAATGCTCCCGACAAGACCTGCCGGGATATATGATACGGAATCGGAGAGGGCAACACGCCCTTTGAAGATATATACGGCGGCACTTGCGACAGTGAGCAGTAAAATCACCGCCACTGCATTTGCCTGAGCACGGTTTTGCTCAAGACCGCTCTTTCTCAGCATCGGCACGGCGAGCATACCACCGCCTGCCCCGAGAGTAGAATTGATTATGCCGATTGCAAACCCGCCGGCCGCTTTCACAATGCCCCTCATTTTTATCAGCTCCCGTTCTATTTTGCCCACTCACCGCTTAATAATGCCGCCGATTGCCGCATATATTTTTTGCGGAGGTGTCGGTTATGGTGATAAGGCTCGGCAGGCGTGCAAGGGTGGCTGTTTTGGCAACAGTTGCCGTGATATTGATAATCACATTTTGCTGTTCGCTGATTATTATGCGAGGCTCAGGTTATGCAAGAGAAACTTCGCTCAATCCGTTGGGCTCGGTGACCGTGATAGTCGATGCCGGTCACGGCGGTTTTGACGGCGGCGCAAGCGCAAAGGACGGAACGGTTGAAAAAGATATAAATCTGTCGATAGCTTTAAAACTTCGTGATGTGCTCGATACCTTGGGCTATTCTGTCATAATGACACGGGAGACCGACGAGGACACCGCCGATAAATCGGAAAATACTCTGCGGCGGAAAAAGGTTTCGGATATAAAAAACAGGATGAAGATAATCGAGGCGAACCCCGAAGCGTTGTTCGTCAGCATACACCAGAACCATTACGGCGGCGAGTCTTATTACGGAACGCAGGTGTTTTATTCAAAGAACGACTCGAGAAGCGAACTGCTCGCAAAGAACATACAGCAAACCGTGAAATCTCTTTTGCAGCCGCAAAATGAGCGTGCCGTGAAAAAGACGGGAACGGAAATTTATCTGCTCTATCATGCCGAAAATCCGGCGGTTATGGTTGAGTGTGGATTCCTCTCGAATGTTGAGGAGACGCAGAAACTCAAAGATGACAGCTATCAGAGCGCAATGGCGTTTTCGATAGCATGCGGAATAACAAAATATCTACAGCAGGAAACTCAAACGGAGGTAACATAAAATGGCAGGCAAAGCAAAATCGGTATATATCTGCTCAGAGTGCGGCTATGAAAGTCCGAAGTGGTTCGGCTGCTGCCCCGGATGCGGTGAGTGGAACACGATGAACGAGGAAGTGAAAGCCACTGTCTCTACGCCGTCGAAGAGCACAACGAGCGCAAGAGGACTCAAAACTTATGCCCTCAATGAAATAGTCGCCGATGAGGAAATTCGCTATCAGACGGGACTTACCGAGCTTGACAGGGTGCTCGGCGGCGGTATCGTCAAAGGTTCGCTCGTGCTCTTGAGCGGTGATCCGGGCATAGGAAAATCGACAATTCTCCTGCAGATATGTCAGTTCATCGGCAAGGACCTCGATATTCTCTATGTCTCGGGAGAGGAGTCGGTCTATCAGATAAAACTGCGTGCGGACAGGCTCGGTGTCACAAGCCCCACGCTCACTCTTATGAGCCAGACCGATGTTCAGGCCATATGCGAGTATATAAACATAAACAAGCCGGGCCTTGTCATAATCGACTCGATACAGACTATGGTCATAAGCGACCTTTCATCTTCGGCAGGCAGTGTAACGCAGGTCAGAGAATCCACCTCAATGTTTATGCGTACTGCAAAGAGCAGCAATATTCCGATAATCGTAGTCGGTCATGTCAACAAGGACGGCAATATCGCAGGCCCGAAGGTTCTCGAGCATATTGTTGATGCGGTGCTGTATTTTGAGGGTGACCGCAATATGTCATACAGGATTCTGCGTGCGGTCAAAAACCGTTACGGCTCGACGAATGAAATAGGCGTTTTTGAGATGCTCGACAGCGGATTGTCTCAGGTTGAAAACCCTTCTCTTGTGCTCATTTCGGGCAGACCGAAGAATACTTCGGGAACCTGCATAGCCTGTGCCATGGAGGGCACACGCCCGATTCTTGCGGAGGTTCAGGCACTCGTCAGTTCTTCGAGCTTCGGCAATCCACGCCGTATGGCGACGGGCTTTGACTACAGCCGAATGGCAATGCTGTTGGCTGTGCTCGAAAAGCGTGCAGGATATTTTTTCGGCAACACCGACGCTTATATAAATGTTATCGGCGGCTTAAAGCTCGATGAGCCGGCCACCGACCTCTCTGTTGCACTTGCGCTGATTTCAAGTCTAAAGGATGTGCC
>CAZFZW010000147.1:0-3319 GCA_964523465.1 uncultured Clostridium sp.
CGCCGTTGTTGCTGAATATTGCCTCGCCTATCTTTTTATGTTTCAGGCACGAGACTATGTTTAGCAGCATGGCACACACAACAAGCGTAACACCTATGCCTATTGCAAAAAGCAAAACTGTGTTTATCGAATCCATAACGCTCAGAGGCTTTGACGCCCAGCCGAGTGCATGATAAACGGGATCAAGCATCTCTTCATATCCGAACACAGAGCCGAAAACGAAGCCAAACACCGCACTCGACAGGCCGCAGGGAATAAGTATTCTCGCAAGTGCCATCTTTTTGAGCTTCCAGCCGAGCAGGCCGAACACAAACAGCACAAGTCCCTGACCGAGATCGCCGAACATAATGCCGAAAAGCAGCGTATAGGTTATTGCCACGAAGCCTGTGACATCCACATCCGTGTAGGACGGCAGTCCGTACATATCGACAAAATATTCATAGGGCTTGAAAACCGCAGGATTCTTGAGCTTAACTGGCGGCGTTTTGTCTGCGACGCTTTCGGGGTCGTTTTCTTCAACCTCAACGCTGTCTATTGCCTCAGCCTTTCGCTCAAACTCCTTTGAGTCATTGGCGAGCACCCAGCCGACATAGAAGAAATATTTATTGTGGCACGCCGCATATCGGCGCATCTCGAAAACGGTATTGAGGTCAACGAGCTTTGTATATATCTCGTTGCAACGGGTGCGGTTTTCTCTCCACACAGCCGCCGCACGCTCATCAAGCTCTTTGAGGTCGCTTTCGATTATCTCGATATTGTTCCTCAGCTGGTCTATGACCTGTTCGGCAGTTCCGACCGCCTCGGGTATCTGCAAGCGTTCAAAGCCGAGACCTGCGAATATGCTGTCAACCTCGTCTACCCTCTCTCTCGGAGCGCAGTAGACACCCCAATAATCGGTGGCATCGGTTGAGCAGGGAATGAAGAGCACATAGGGGTCATCGTCATAAGCGACAAGCTTTTCATAACTCGCCTTTGACATATGTCCGCAGCGTGTCTTAATAAATTTACAGCCGAACAGCTCATCAAATCCGACATCAAAGCCTGTAAAATGCTCATATTTCGCAATGCCGTTTTTGCACTGCTCAAGCTGATCCTCAAGCTCCTTTCGCTCATCGTGCATGGAGGAAAGTCTGCTGTCAAGCTCATCGATGTACTCACTTGTCTGCTCATCGAGCTGAACCTCTCTCGAGCGGCTGCCGACTATCGCCGGGTCGGGGGCAGAATCGTTTTCACGGATAAGCTCCTCGATTTTTTGCAGCATCGGAGCGTAGGGATTCTCCTCGCTGAGCGTGGTATATCCCATTGATGCGGACATATACTGCGTTGCCTGCTCCGGATGGAAAGTTCCGTCCAGACAGCAGGTTGAAATGAAATTGTTAAGCTGATCCATGGGACCCGTAGCTTTAACAAGCTTCATTTTTGCAACTGCCAAGGTTTATCACCGTCCTTTTAAACTCTCAAAAAGTCAATCGCCAACACCGATTAACATTCGGCTTATTTCTTCGGGCGAAATGTTGTATCTGATACCCTCAATGATGTGGGTTAGATTTTCTATCTCGTTTTTTGCAAGTGTCACATAGCTCATCATAACGACACTCGGCAGGGTTGAAAAGCGTACTCTGCTCTTTGCCTGGTCATACTTGAGCTTTGATTCGACCTGTTCCACGGACTGCTCGCCTCTGTGAGCAAACGCCGCATATTCGGTATTCTCAAGCGTCTTTAACGCACTCTCGGCATCGGGAGCCTGCATGAATGCGGAAAGCTCCTTTTCTCCGAGTGTACCGCCGGGCATAAGCATTGTGGCAAGCACGCTCTGCGGCATATTAGTCATTCGCTTTAATCTGTAAAGCGAAACTATATTCTCGGCATCCGTATCAAAAGCGTGCATGGCTTCAAGCTCTTTTTTACCCTTGCCTTTGCAATATTTCTTAATGAGTAGCTGTGCCTGAGAATGAAGATATTTATTAAGAGCAAGCTCCATACCGAAGTAGTCCGCTATGCCGCCGTTATCACTCGCAAACGGTTCGAGCACCGCCCTGTAGGGCGAGCCGTCAACCGCCTTAATAAGCCCCTCAACATCATTTACCGTCTCAAGAGCCGGGGCATCGAGCTGTGAATGACGAACGAAAAATTCGGGCACAGTCGCAGGACTTTTTTCAGGATGCCGCCTGTTGAGACAACGCACTGCATGGAACAGCATATCGACATCGCTCATTGTCACAAAGTATTTGTAAAACCCGTCGCCTATCGACTTTTCGTATCTGCACAGTGCGGCAAAGTTGCCGGAGAGATGTTCTCTTATAAGCAGCTCCGTCTGGGTACGGCGCAGTGAACCCATAGTCACGCCGTCAAACGCATCGGCGTATGCGGTGTGCGACTTGAGATAAGCCGCCGCCTCATTGACACTGCGGCATGCGAGCAGGTCGGAATAATTCTGCGCTGTCAGCCGTTTGCCGTACATGGCACGAGCCTTTGCAAGCACCGCATTTGCGGCTGAGGAAACCGTCATACGGTACACTTCCTTTCAAAAAAGCTTTACTGTCAGTTTTCGTTTATCGCTCTGTCAGCAAGTTCCTGCGCCCAACGCTCGCTGTTCGAGTTTTTCTGCTCATCAAGCTCTTCGCTCACCTTGTCGGCACGGGTCGTTATCTCCTCAAGTGCAGTCTTGAGCTTTCGCTGATATATCACTGCATTTTCGGCTATCTCCCTGTCTGCCCTTTCAAGCTCGGAGGACTGTATCTCCTTTGTTTGTGCGGCAAGCTCGGAATCGGCTTTTTCAAAAAACTCCTGCTCTTCCATCGTGCGCTTTCTCGCACGCTTGTCCATATCGACTATTGTTCTGATGATGCTGTCCATATTGCACCTCTTTTATATACATTATATATAACAAAACACGCTTGCTACAGCTACTAAATTATAGCACCAACTATGCAAAAGACAATATACAAAAACAATAAACAATCTGCATAAATCAAATTATTTTTTGTGCCCCGCTATAAAAAATTTACAGGATAAGTTGCCATAAACTACATTTTAATTTTATATTGGCAATATCATTCGCTGTTTTATGATATGTCTCGCCGTTTTTCGCAAATTCAAACTTTTTATAATAATTTTATTGACAGGATTTTCCCATTTTGTTATACTGGCATTGTGGTATTTCGTAATCAAGAAAAACAAATACGATTTATATCACAGGGAAAGACAATTTTTTGTGAGAAAGAAGGAGAAGCAATGAAAAGAAAGCTCATCTGCGTTGTCGCACTTATACTCTGCCTGAGTATGGTTCTTCTGTGCGGCTGCAACTCGAAGAAAACGG
>CAZFZW010000148.1:0-2705 GCA_964523465.1 uncultured Clostridium sp.
GTAGTTCAGCGGTCTCCAAAACCGTCGATGTGGGTTCGAATCCTGCTTCCCCTGCTAAAAATATCAAAGGTTACGATTTGGTAATTGTTTAACAGACATCGTAGAAGCTTCCAAATTACGAGGTCCATTAAATGCAAAGATGAGAAAGTTCATTAACTATTGCAAAGAGTCCTACGTGGAACTCACCAAGAAGGTCACCTGGCCAACCTGGGAGAAGCTTCAGAGCTCTGCCCTTCTGGTTATGGTCGCTACAGTGATCCTTGCTTTGGTTCTCTTCGTAGTTGACTTTGCTTTCGAGCATCTGATGACAGGGATTTACACATTGTAATTGTCATTGATTACTATGGCTGATATGAAATGGTATGTCCTTCGGACAGCGGGAAGCAAGGAGAAGAAGGCCAAGGAGTATCTTGAGAAAGAGATTGAAAGGTTTGGCCTGCAGGATCAGGTTGCGCAAGTGCTTGTTCCGGTAAAGCGTGAGATCGTTACCAAGAACGGAAAGAGGAAAGTGGTCGAAAGGCTGCTCTATCCAAGTTACGTCTTGATTCAGGCTCAGCTTTGCCCGGAATTGGAGTATATTATCCGCAACGATATTCCTGGTATGTCCGGTTTCCTGACTGAGAAGAGAACATCTGGATCACTTACCGAAAGAGTCCCTGTCCCGATCAGAGATGAAGAGGCGCAGCAGATTCTGGGCAACCAGGATCAGAGTGTCGATAATCCTGTCGAGACAGAGGTTAATTTTGAGGTCGGTGAGTCAGTCAAGATCACTGACGGTCCTTTCAGCGGATTCAGCGGTACGGTTGACGCTATCGAGGAAGACCGTAGCAAGCTCAAGGTGATAGTTGTGATTTTCGGCAGAAAGACTCTGCTGGAACTCAGCTTTACTCAAGTAACAAAAGAATAACAAACAATTATGGCAAAAGAAGTTACCGGATTCATTAAGCTCCAGATCAAAGCCGGAGCTGCCAATCCAGCGCCTCCGGTAGGACCGGCACTCGGTTCCAAAGGCTTGAACATTATGGACTTCTGCAAGCAGTTCAATGCGGCGACACAACAGAACGCCGGAAAGATCGTGCCTGTAGTTATCACTGTCTATTCAGACAAGTCCTTCACGTTCGAGGTTAAGCAGCCGCCTGTAGCCATTTCCCTCAAGGAAGCAGCCAAGATTCAGAAGGGTTCCGGAGAACCTAACAGAAGGAAGGTCGCATCCATCACCTGGGATCAGGTTAAGGCTATCGCTGAAGGTAAGATGCCGGATCTGAACGCTTTCACTCTTGCGGCCGCTATGAAGATGGTTGCGGGTACCGCGAGAAGTATGGGTATCAAAGTTACCGGAAAATTTCCTGAGAACCTTTAAAATTTCACACGCGAAATGAGTAGAATCACAAAAAACAAGAAAGCGGTTGTCGCAAAGTACGACGCTTCCAAGCAGTACACTCTTGCACAGGCCTGTGAAATGCTGAAGGACATCACCTTCACGAAGTTCGACGCTTCAGTTGAGATTACAGCCAACCTCGGTGTTGACCCTCGTAAGGCGAACCAGATGATCCGTGGCGTGGTAAGCCTTCCTCACGGAACTGGTAAGGTTGTCAGAGTTCTCGTCCTCTGTACTCCTGACAAGGAGAATGAGGCTAAGGAAGCAGGAGCTGACTATGTAGGTCTTGATGAATATGTAGAGAAGATCAAGGGCGGTTGGACTGATGTTGATGTCATCATCTGCACCCCGTCTGTTATGGCCAAGGTCGGTGTTCTCGGTCGTATTCTCGGTCCGAGAGGACTTATGCCAAACCCTAAGACCGGCACCGTTACTATGGAAGTAGGCAACGCTGTCAAGGATGTAAAGGGTGGTAAGATCGACTTCAAGGTTGACAAGACTGGTATTATCCATGCGGCCATCGGCAAGGTTTCCTTCACCCCGGCTCAGATCTGCGAGAACGCTACGGCTCTCCTGAACGAGGTTCTGAAACTTAAGCCTCAGGCTCTTAAGGGCACATATCTCAAGAGTGCTGGCATCTGCACCACTATGAGCCCTGGTATCAAGATAGATGTTAAAGCATTCACGAGCGGAAGCGCTGAGTAAAAAAGGATTTCATTATGAAGAAGGAATTGAAAGATCAGATTATTGAAAGCATCTCAGCACAACTGAAGCAGTACCCTAATTTCTATGTCGCTGACATCGAGGGTCTGAATGCTGAAAACACCGTAAAACTCCGCCGCGCCTGCTTCGATCAGGGCATCAAGCTGACAGTAGTTAAGAACACTCTGTTCGCTCACGTCCTCAAGGCTGTGAACAACGAGGAGATGAACCTTCTCCTTCCTGTTCTCAAGGGCAACACGGCGATTATGTACACCGAGACACCTAACGCTCCGGCAAAGCTCATCAAGAAGCTTCAGAAGGAGATGGGCAAGCCTGAACTCAAAGGCGCTTACGTGCAGGAATGTGCGTTTGTCGGTGCCGAGAAACTCGACGAGCTCTGCGCTATCAAGTCCAGAGAGGAACTCATCGGCGACATCGTCGCTCTCCTTCAGGCTCCTATGCGCAATGTCATCTCCGCTCTCCAGAATGGCGGTGGCAGCACAATCGCGGGACTTGTCAAGACACTTTCGGAAAAAGAAGAGAAATAATAACAAACAATTTAATAATTATCAATTATGGCAGATGTAAAAGCACTTGCAGAAGAGTTGGTTAACCTTTCTGTAAA
>CAZFZW010000148.1:2715-3275 GCA_964523465.1 uncultured Clostridium sp.
GACGTTCAGGAACTTGCAAAGGTTCTTAAGGAAGAGTATGGTATCGAGCCTGCAGCCGCTGCGGTAGCAGTAGCAGGTCCAGCAGCAGCCGCTGAGGCAGCTCCAGCAGAGCAGACTGAGTTCGACGTAGTCCTCAAGTCAGCCGGCGCAGCTAAGCTTCAGGTTATCAAGGCCGTTAAGGAAGCCCTTGGTCTTGGTCTGAAGGAAGCTAAGGATCTCGTTGACGGCGCTCCTAAGACCGTTAAGGAGAAGGCCTCCAAGGCTGAAGCTGAGCAACTGAAAGCTGCCCTCGAAGAGGCAGGCGCTGAAGTTGAGGTTAAATAACCCAGCTTCCCCTGGCGGGAAAATCATCAGGTTTAGAGCCTATAAAGGCTCTAAACCTTTTTGTCGTATTAAGTTTTTCTCCATTTCCTAAAGGCAGATAAATGTCAAAGAAGACTAACAATAAGCGAATAATGTTCGCTACATCAAAGATACTGGAATATCCTGACCTTCTGGAAGTTCAGCTGAAATCATTCAAGGATTTCTTCCAGTTGGAGACGACTCCGGAGAACAGAAAG
>CAZFZW010000149.1:0-3258 GCA_964523465.1 uncultured Clostridium sp.
CACAACTCAATAATTACAGCGTTTTGCATTCAACTGCAAGACGCTGTTTTTATATTAAAAATTATCCGCCACCCGGAGCAAAATGGTGTCCTGCCGTATCGGAACAGACCGAGTAAAAAAAGGTGCAGGGGAAAGGAATTATATGGACTGGCTCAAAGAAATCTTAGAAGAAGCACACACTGAGAACATCGATAAGAAGATTGCCGGATATATCGGTAAAAATTTTGTTTCGAAGTCTGATTTCAAGGCGGAGACCGATAAGGTCAGGAATCTTGAGGGTCAGATAACAGAGCGTGATAGCCAGCTTGAAGCCCTTAATTTCCCACATATGGATATAGAAATAATTTATTCGTACCGTTCGATACGTAATCCGAATTTCATTTCAAATACTGTAGATTTATCCCTCCCGATGTGCTAAAATAAATTCATACTGAATTGGGACTGACCGTTTGATGAATGACAAAATGTTTACAAATAAAGATTTGCGTCGGCTGATAATACCGCTGTTTGTCGAGCAGTTTTTGCTTTTGCTCGTGGGCATTGCGGATACTTTTGTTATCAGCTTTGTCGGCGATGCGGCGGTGTCCGGTGTGTCGCTCGTAAACTCGTTCACCACGGTCGCAATATATTTGTTTACAGCTCTCGCATCCGGCGGTGCGGTGATAATCAGTCAATATATAGGAAATAGAGACAGTGAGAACGCATCTCTTGCGGCAAGCCAGCTCGTCATGTTCTCCGTGGTGAGCTCGGTTGCGGTTTCGGCGCTCGTTCTTGTCTTTGAACGCCCGTTGCTGCTGTTGCTTTTCGGCAGGGTAGAGGACGATGTTATGGCGGCGTGTGTTGAATATATGCGTATTACCGCCTATTCTTTTCCTGCGCTTGCCGTTTATAACGCAGGGGCGGCTGTGTGCCGCAGTGTCGGAAAAGCGAATGTTTCGATGTATATTTCAACTGCGGCAAATGTTATAAATGTGGTTGGCAACCTTTTGGGCGTGTTTGTGCTCAATGCAGGTGTGGCAGGTGTTGCTTATCCCTCGCTGATAGCACGAACCGTTTCTGCGGTTGCGGTCACATGGTATTGCTTTGCTCACAGAAAAACGCCTGTCAGATATACTCTCTCGGGCATATTCTCCTGGCATGGCTCAATGCTCAAAAAGGTGCTCGGTATTGCCGTGCCAAACAGCGTTGAAAACGGAGTTCACCAGCTTGTCAAGGTAGCACTGAGCAGTATGGTGGCACAGTTCGGCACTTATCAGATAGCCGCAACAGGTGTTTCGCAGAGCATATGGTCGCTCGCCGCCCTTATGGGTATGGCGATGGCACCCGTTTATACAACCGTTATCGGACAGTGTATGGGTGCTGACGATGTTGAGGCGGCAAATCATTATATGAAGAAGCTTAACAAACTGACCTTTGCACTGTCGATTTTATGGAATACACTTATCTTTGCATTGACTCCGCTGTTCCTTAAATTCTTTGCAATATCGGATGAAGCAAAACATCTGGCACTGATAATGGTGCTTATAAACAACTCGATAAATGCCTTTGCTTACACATTTGCAAATCCGCTTGGCAGCGGAATGCGTGCGGCAGGGGATGTAAAGTTCACTATGACTGTCTCTGTTGTGCTTACTATAGCGGCAAGACTTTTCTTTGCGGCGCTGTTCGGATTGTGGCTTGATATGGGTGCAGTCGGCGTTGCAATAGGCACGAGCATGGATCTCTTGTTCCGTGGAGTGATTTTCTATCTGCGGTACAGAAGTCAGAAGTGGACAAAGTTCAAGCTGATATAGTGGAGGACTTATGAACAAAAGAAAGTTTTTGTCTTTTCGCATACTGGGCGTCCTTGCTATGCTTGCCGGACTTTACATCATGGTGATGAGTGCGTCTGATTATATCAGCCAATGCAAAAAAGACAGTTGGATTCAGACTGAAGCCGTGGTTACTGATGTTTCAAGCAGAATTTCAAGCACAGGTAAACACAGCTCCACCGTTTATGATATTGATTACAAATACGAAGTAAACGGAGAGACTTATTGCGGTGAGATCAGGGGAACGAATAGTATATTGCTGCTTGGAGATACAGTGAAAATCAAGTATGATCCAAACGACTTATCCGATTCGACCGCTTCGTTGAATGTGAATATCAGCGAGTTGCTTGTGCCGCTCGTCTGTGGATTGATTGTATTTTCGATGGGCGTTCTGTTTTCGGGACTGTTGCCATGGCTCAAAAGGAGAATAAGTAACAGAGAATCTGAGGATGAATTTGTTCCGTCCGTGGAAGAGCAGACGGCATTGGAAAAAGAACCCTGCAAACACCCGAAGAGCAAAAGAACAGTTGTCGTTCAGACGGTTATTCTGCTGATGATGTTTGCGTTTGTCGGCGTGGTGGGGATAAGTATATTTTCACAACCCGATGTTGCAGGTACGGATAGCTTTTCCGATATAATGTCAAAAAATGGATATACGGCGGAGGATTTGACAGATACCTTGCGTGAGGATTGGCGTATAGGTTCGCTGCTTAAAAAGTCACGCTCGGTCTCAGACGAGGAGTTGCGAATTGATTTTTGCGTTATGGATTCCAACAGCAGTGCAAAGCGGCTTTATGACGGCATGGAGTTGCCCGTGACCGGCGGTGATGAATATACTTACACCAATCTCAATTACAGTCTGACGGTTGAGGAGAACAGCACAATATTTGCCGTGAAGATACGCAACGCCAATACGCTGATATACGCCGCCTCATCTCCGGAGCAAAAGGGAATGCTTATAGATTTAATGCGTCAAATAGGCTATTGGAAAGATTAGAAAAATATATCTATATTCTGTGTATATCGCTTTTCTTTCTCCGTCCGAGCGTTGGTAGCGCTCGGGAGGGTTTTCTTCTACCAAAATAAAAGTGTATTAGTATCTTTTCCGGCATATTTTGGTGTTGGTATTTCTACAAGTTCGTATTGTTCACCGAGGTCTTTCTCCATATCCTCTAAAAATTGAAATGCGTATACTGTGTCTTTTACGCAATACAGGTCGTTAAGTTCATAATAATATAATGTCTTTTTCATCTTGCAAAATCCTTTCAAATCTGCTATTATATTCTTGCGGTTTTGGTAACTCTGACCGCAAACAGGGGGAGCGGTTTTTTAAGCTGCACCAGCTTCGATAGCTTCGTCAAGTGTGGCGTATTCAATGCCGTCCTTGCCGATATAACCGTAATCGGTATACATAAAGCTTCACCCCCCTTGTTCCCGTCCGAGTGCT
>CAZFZW010000150.1:0-3207 GCA_964523465.1 uncultured Clostridium sp.
GGAATTGCGGCAGACAGAGTCAGATCCGAATGGACTTCCAAGGGCAAACGGAACAGAGACTTTTGTTTCTAAGTATGTGCGACGGAGCGAGACCCTCCGTGACAAAAGGTCGGCGTATGTCAGTACGCATTAAGTGGATGCTCAGGCATCAAGCAGGGTGGCACCGCAGGACGATAATATCTCCTGTCCCGGCATTTATTGCAGGGACGGGAGTTTTTTATTTTTCGGAGGTTAATTAGTTATGTCTATGCTCTCAAAGCTTTGGCGCAATGCGCCTGCGATTTAATCAAACACGGATTTATTACATATAGATTGTTACTGAAAGGATGAATCATAATGAGAAGAATAACAGCACTCATTCTCGCACTTGTTACAGTTTTTTGCTTTGCGGCCTGCGGCAAGACGGAAAATAGCGGCGAAAAGAAGTATACGGTGGGCATTTGCAACTATGTTGACGATGCTTCCCTCAATCAGATAGTCGATAATATAAAGGCGAGACTTTCCGAAGTCGCAAAGGAAAAGGGCGTTAAGATAGAGATAAAGTATGACAACTGCAACGGCGATTCAATGGTGCTCAACCAGATTGTGTCAAACTTTATTATAGACGGTGTTGACCTTATGATAGGCGTAGCAACTCCCGTGGCAATAGCTATGCAGTCTGCGGTGGAAATAGAGAACAGCGACATCCCCGTGGTTTTTGCCGCAGTTACCGACCCTGTCGGCGTGAAGCTTGTCGATTCGCTTGACGCTCCCGGCGGCAATGTCACAGGCACATCGGATTATCTAAACACCAACGCCATAATGGAGCTTATGCTCCTTCGTGATCCCGATATTAAAAAAGTCGGCCTGCTTTATGATATAGGTCAGGATTCCTCGACTCAGGCCATAAAGGATGCAAAAGCTTACCTTGCAAAAAAAGGTATTGAGTGCGTTGAACGCACGGGTACTACCGCAGAGGAAGTTACTCTTGCCGCAAAGGCACTTGTTTCGGACGGCGTTGAGGCGGTTTTCACTCCCACCGATAACACGATAATGAAGTCGGAGCTTTCGATATACGAGATATTCACTGATGCCAAAATTCCGCATTACACGGGTGCGGATTCCTTTGCTCTCAACGGTGCGTTCCTCGGCTACGGTGTCGATTACAAAAATCTCGGCGTTGCAACTGCTGATATGGCGTGTGGCATTATCTTTGACGGAAACGACCCGGCAACAACGCCTGTGCTTATGTTCGACAACGGCACGGCTACCATAAACACCGAAGTCTGCCAAAAACTCGGCTATGACTTTGAAGAAGTTTCAGCTCTCTTTACTCCCAAATGTACTGCAGTTAAAAGCATTGTTACCGCAGAGAGCTTCGATGATGTGAAATAAGAAAGAGGAAAAACAATGTCTTTGGATTCGATATTTTCGCTCGGTCAGACGGCACTGGAGCTTGGATTGATTAGCTCGCTTACTGTTCTTGCACTGTTTTTGAGCTATTCCATGCTCAATGTCTGCGACCTTTCAACAGATGGCTGTTTCACCCTCGGTGCGACAGTCGGCGCAGTGGTTGCGATATCAGGACATCCGTATCTCTCTATAGTAGCGGCCATGGCGGCAGGCGTGCTCTCGGGTTTGGTTACGGCTCTGCTCCAAACAAAAATGGGTGTCAACAGCCTGCTCGCCGGAATAATCGTGAACACCGGTCTGTATTCGATAAACATAGCCGTTATGGGCGGCTCATCACTGCTCAATATGAACAGAGTAGACACGGTTTTCACAAAAATGGCGGCTCTTTTAAAGGGGACTGCGCTTGCAAGACAGTCGAAGCTTTTGACTGCGCTTATAGCGGTTGTGATAGTTGCTGTTTTGCTCGGACTGTTTTTGAAAACACGCCTCGGACTTGCGATAAGAGCAACGGGCGATAATCCCGATATGGTGCGTTCGTCATCAGTGAACCCTGCTTTCACAACGATAATCGGCTTGTGTGTTGCAAACTCTTTCACCGCCCTTTCGGGTTGCCTGCTTGCTCAGTCGCAGCGTTCGGTGAATATAGACATAGGCACGGGCATGGTGACTATAGCTCTTGCGTCCCTGCTTATCGGCGGCGTGTTCCTCGGCAGAAGAAAGATGCCCCTTAGAATATTCGGTATGGTGCTCGGCGCATTTGTGTTCAGGCTTGTCTATACCGTAGCACTCCGCTTTGATATGCCGGCGTTTATGCTCAAGCTTGTATCTTCGGTCATAGTTGTTGCGGCAATCTCCGCACCTTATCTTAAAAATCAGCTTCCTCTGCTCAAGCGCAGACTGCAAAGCCGCAGAGAAAGGAGTAAGGCAAATGCTTGAAATTTCTCATATTTCAAAAACCTTTAACGCAGGCACGGTCAATGCCAAAAAGGCGATAGACGACCTTTCACTCAGCGTTAAAAAGGGCGACTTTATAACGGTAATCGGTGCAAACGGCGCAGGAAAATCCACGCTTTTCAATGCGATAGCAGGAAGCTTTATCACCGACAGCGGCACGATAACTCTTGACGGCGAAAATATAACGCTCACTCCCGAACACAAGCGTGCAAAGAATATTGGCAGGCTTTTTCAGGACCCGATGAGAGGTACTGCACCCGGGATGACTATAGAAGAAAATCTTGCCCTTGCCGCAGGTCACGGCGGCTGGATGAGCCGAGTGTCAAAGAGCGACAAAAAGCTTTTCAGGGATAAGCTTGCACTGCTCGAAATGGGTCTTGAGGACAGAATGAGCCAGCCTGTGGGTCTGCTCTCAGGCGGTCAAAGACAGGCACTTACTCTCATGATGGCAACTTTCAATCCTCCCAAACTCCTGCTTTTGGATGAGCACACGGCGGCACTTGACCCTGCAACGGCTCAAAAGGTTCTTGAACTGACTCAGAATATAGTCGGTGAAAACGGGCTTACCTGCCTGATGATTACTCACAATATGCAGTCGGCACTCGAATTGGGCAACCGCACAATAATGATGCACGGCGGTGGAATAATCTTTGATGCCGAGGGCGAGCAGCGGCAAAACCTCACGGTATCCGACCTGCTCGATAAGTTCAAAGAAAACGCAGGCAAAGATCTCGACAACGACCGTATGTTGCTTGTATAAAATAAATCCGCTCCGTAGCCGAAAGGCCGCAGAGCGGATTTTTAATTGGAGCAGGTGAGGGGAATCGAACCCCCGTGTTCAGCTTGGGAAGCTGACATTCT
>CAZFZW010000151.1:0-3171 GCA_964523465.1 uncultured Clostridium sp.
ATAGGCAACAAGGGTCAGAATGCCCGCCTTGCCGCAAAGCCCACCGGCTGGAAGATAGACATTAAGCCCGAGAGCGGCATTGAAGAGCCGACAATTAACTTCGATATATAATCACAAAAATTGAAAGGCAGGTGAGAGGTGTGAAGCAGAAGAAAATACCGCTGCGCAGGTGCAACGGCTGCAATGAAATGAAGCCGAAAAAAGAGCTTGTCAGGGTAGTACGCAGTCCCGAGGGTGAGGTTTCACTTGACCTCACGGGCAGAAAGCCGGGGCGTGGAGCGTATGTCTGCCGCAACGCAGATTGCCTGAAAAAAGCGATAAAGTCCCACCGCTTTGAGCGTGAATTCAACTGCGACATCCCACAGGAGGTCTACGACCTTATGGAAAAGGAGATGAGCGGCTGTGCAGAATGACAAGGCACTGTCCATGCTCGGAATGTGCCGCAGGGCAGGAAAACTAAGCTGCGGTCACGATGCAGCACAGACTGCGATAAGACATTCTCATGCAAAGCTGTGTTTGCTCTCAAGTGACGCATCCGAGCGACTGTGCGAGGAGTTTTACCGTGCCTGTAGCAGTGAAGGCAGGTCGATTCCCGTGATTAAAACGGGATATACAATGCAGGAAATCGGCTTTGCGACTTCGTTGCGCTCTGCGGTGCTCACAGTGGACGACGGGGGCTTTGCTTCCCGAATACAAACAATACTTACTATCGCCTATGGGGAGGATAATCTATGATAAATGCCAAATACCGTGTCCGAGACGTGGCAAAGGACTTGGACATTAAAACAAACTATGTCGCCGATCTTATCGAGAAGAGCTTCGGCGGCGCAAAAAAATCCTCGATGACGGCTCTTGAATCCGATGAGCTTGATTTGCTCTTTGACACCATCACAAAAGAAAAGGCTGTTGAGAGCTTTGATGAATATTTTGCATTGAAGAGCAGAGCCGATGCTCCCGAGGAGAAAAAAGCTCCCGAAGAGAAGAAGCCTGCCGAAAAGGAAGATGCGAAGTCCGCACAGAAGAGTGCCGCAAAGGACGCAAAGCCTGCCGACAAGGGTGCAAAGTCAGCACCCAAGCAGAATCAGCAGACAGCGGCAAAGCCTGCCGAGGATAAGCCGAAGAAGAAAAACGATAACAAGCCCATGCAGTCACGCACAAAGGGTGAGCGCAGAACCGTTGACACCCGTGCGGGTAATGTTGAGCTTGACAAATACAACGAGCGTTACGAGAATATCGCTCCGGCGAACAACGGTATGCAGAGCGACAAGTCTGTAAACAAGCAGAAGCTCAAGCAGCGTTCCACTCAGTATCGCAAGCAGGGTATGCGTTCCTCCCGTCGTGAGACCGAGGCACAGCGTCTTGCCCGTATAGCGGCAGAGCGTGCCAAGAAGCCGCAGATAGTTGTCAAGATTCCCGATGAGATAGTTGTTTCCGACCTTGCGGCAATGCTCAAAATGACAGCTGCCGAGGTTGTAAAGAAGCTCTTCGCTCTCGGCGTTATGGCGACAGTCAATCAGGTTATCGATTATGACACTGCCGCAATAGTCGCAACCGAGCTCGGTGCAAAGGCCGAAAAAGAGGTTGTTGTTACTATTGAGGATAGAATTATAGACGACTCCGATGACTCGGCAGAGGATCTCTCGCCCAGAGACCCCGTTGTTGTCGTTATGGGTCACGTTGACCACGGTAAGACATCACTTCTCGATGCTATCCGTCATACGGATGTTACGGCAACCGAGGCCGGCGGAATTACTCAGCACATCGGTGCATACAGAGTTGACCTCAACGGTCAGAAGATAACTTTCCTTGATACTCCCGGCCACGCCGCTTTCACCTCAATGAGAGCAAGAGGCGCACAGGCTACGGATATAGCAGTCCTTGTTGTTGCTGCCGACGACGGAATTATGCCCCAGACGATTGAGGCTATCAACCACGCAAAGGCGGCAGGCGTTGACATCATTGTTGCAATCAACAAGATGGATAAACCCGGTGCAACCACAGACCGCATTATGCAGCAGCTCACCGAGTATGAGCTCATCCCCGAAGAGTGGGGCGGCGACACCATATGCGTGCCCGTTTCCGCACTTGCAAAGATGAATATAGATAAGCTTCTTGAGTCAATACTGCTTGTTGCGGAGATGAAAGAGCTCAAGGCTAACCCGAACCGTGCGGCAAAAGGTATCGTCATTGAGGCAAGACTTGACAAGAACAGAGGCCCTATAGCAACACTTCTTGTTCAGAACGGCACATTGAAGTCCGGCGACATTATCGTTGCAGGTACTTCGGTCGGTCGTGTCAGAGTTATGACAGACGACAAGGGCAGAAAGGTCAAGGAGGCAGGTCCCTCCGTTCCCGTTGAGATAATGGGTCTTGCCGAGGCACCGCAGGCGGGCGATGTGTTCGACGCCGTCAGCGATGAGCGACTTGCAAGAGAGCTTGTTGAGCAGAGAAAGCAGAAGCAGAAGGAAGAACAGTTCAAGTCCTTTGAAAAGGTTACACTTGAAAACCTCTTCTCATCCCTCAAGGAGGGTGAGCTTAAAGAGCTGAATATCATCGTTAAAGCCGATGTTCAGGGCTCGGTCGAGGCTGTCAAGCAGAGCCTTGAGAAGCTCTCCAACGATGAGGTCAGAGTTAAGATAATTCACGGCGGTGCAGGTGCTGTCAACGAGTCCGATGTTATGCTTGCAAACGCATCCAATGCAATAATCGTCGGCTTCAATGTCAGACCCGACCCGGTTGCGGCTCAGAATGCGGAGCGTGACGGCGTTGACATTCGCTGCTACAGAATCATATATGACTGCATAGACGAGATTCAGGCGGCTATCAAGGGTATGCTCGCTCCCAAGTACAGAGAAGTCCAACAGGGCAGAGCGGAAGTTCGTCAGATAGTTAAGATTTCCTCAGTCGGCAACATCGCAGGCTGTTATGTCCTCGGCGGCAAGGTTACGAGAAACTCGAAAATCCGTGTCGTGCGTGACGGTATTGTTATCACGGAGGATGAGATTGCTTCTCTTCGCCGTTTCAAGGACGATGTTAAGGAAGTCGCGCAGAATTTCGAGTGCGGCATAGGTCTTGCAAAGTTCAATGATATTAAGGAGGGCGACATCTTCGAGGCGTTCACCATCGAGGAGTATCGCGACTGATATGGCAGGATACAGAATTGACAGAATA
>CAZFZW010000152.1:0-3085 GCA_964523465.1 uncultured Clostridium sp.
GCGGCTCACCGATAATCCAAAACGGTATGCTCGTCGGCGCAGTGACCCATGTTTTCATAAACAGTCCCCTCAAGGGTTACGGAATTTTTGCACAGACCATGCTCACCGAAGCACAAAGCCTGTCGGAGGCAGCGTGAGGGCAGTGTCGGATAAACTTTACGATCTTCAACGGCGATATTATAGCGGCGGCGGTATAATATCGCCGCTTTTTATTGGGCAAGGCATCCATTCGCTTACCTCGCAGAGGTAAATCAAGCTGCCTATTCCGACTGCAAAACAAAAAATTGCCAAAAAATGGCATTTAATTATTGACATTTATTCCCATTTATGGTAAAATCCAAATGAAAAATCAACCCGGAGGTACTAATTATGGGAAAAATGTTAAAAGTTATGCTTGCACAGGATACAGACACACAAAGCTCATGCGCTTCGGCACTGCGTTCAAACGGTTTCGAGGTTGAGAGTGTCTCGAAAGACGGAACTCAGATATTGCGCCTTTTGCGGCAGGGCAGCCGCCCGGATGTGCTGATAATGGATGCATTCATGCAGGGCACGGATGCCATAGGCGTGCTCGGTAAGCTTGACGAACTAAAGCTCGAGCCGAGACCGCTCGTGTTCGTCACCGCGTCAAATGCAAATCCCCGTCTTGAGCAGGAGATAACACAAAACGGGGCTGACTATTATTTTATAAAACCGTTTGACCCGCAGACGCTCGCAAACCGCATAAAGCAGCTCACGGGTTCGCCGCAGAACAATGTCGTGTCGTTTGCGGCACAGGACAACAGCCTTGAAGTCACAGTCTCGGAGATAATGCATCGCATAGGCGTTCCGGCGCACATAAAAGGCTATCAGTATCTGCGTGAGGCAATTATACTGGCTATCAATGACGACGAAATTATGAACTCTGTGACAAAGCTGTTGTATCCGACTGTCGCAAAAACTTTCAAGACAACACCCTCAAGAGTCGAGCGTGCAATCCGCCACGCAATCGAGGTGGCGTGGGACAGAGGCGATGTCGATGTACTCAATTCCTACTTCGGTTACACCATACAAAATTCCCGAGGCAAGCCGACCAACAGCGAATTTATTGCAATGATCTCGGACAAATTAAAGCTCAACCTTAAAATATCATAAAAAAATCCGCACAGCTCGCTTTTTGCAAACTGTGCGGATTTGTGTTTTAATCAGAAATTTATTATTCCGAGGTGCTCGAGAAGTATCTTTGTGCCGATTCCCATAAGGATTATACCGCCGGCAAGCTCTGCCTTGTTGGTGTATTTTTCTCCGAAAACATGGCCTATCTTAACTCCTGCCGCAGATATTATGAATGTGGTGACACCTATAAAGCCTGCCGCCGCCCAGATGTTGACCTTGAGGAAAGCGAGCGTTATTCCGACTGCAAGAGCATCTATACTTGTCGCAACGGCGAGGACAAGCATCTTTGTGAGTTTAAGTTCCTCTCTGTCATCCGCCGCAGCGTTGCACTCGGTCTCTTCTTTTTTGAAGCTCTCGATGAACATCTTGCCGCCGAGTATCAGCAAAAGAGTGAAGGCAACCCAGTGGTCATATTTTGTTATTTTGTCGGCAAAACCTGTTCCGAGAAAGTAGCCTATCACGGGCATACCTGCCTGGAATATGCCGAAATACGCACCGACTTCCGCACTCTGTCCGAGGCTCGCTTTTTTCAGGCACACACCTTTGCAAATTGCCACTGCAAATGCATCCATTGACAGACCTACCGCAAGAATGAACAACTCAAAAATACTCATTATCTTTCCTCCGTTATGTATTTCTCGGGCGAGTAAGAAAATAAAAAAGACCCACCTGTGCCCTTTGCACAGATAAGTCTCATCAATTAAAGCAGGACCAGAATGAATCAGTATGTTGATCCTGCTGCGCCAAAGGCGCCGACTACTCCCCTATCGCTTCGGACAGTATACCGCAATCGACTCGTTTTGTCAATGACTGTGATTGAATTTTCATACTCAGTCTGCTATAATGAATAGAAAGCTCTGTTTTTATCAATATACTTATGCAAAGAGAGGTTTTGCTATGAACGGCAATTTTGCCGAGCTTCGCCGAAAGTACCCCGAATTTGTCTATGAGGGATATTCGGCGACTCCGGACGGCGATAATATTCTCATGCAGTTTGACTTTTCAATCCCCGGTCTGTGTGAATTTCATCCGCAGACAAAGCTTTATACGGGGAATCTCGATATTTTGAATTCGCCCTACAGTGACTACGCTCGCCGTATGGTATTTTTCATCGGCCTTGCCGAGGCGGTGAGCTATTGGAAATGCGCCTGTCCGCCGAATTTTTCTGTAAAATGCGGCGCACTGTCAAAGCATGACATTGAGTTTTTCAAAAAGCTGTGGTTCAACGGTCTGGGTGAATTTTTCTATCGAAACGGTATCAAAACCGACCTCGATTCCTTTGTCAATATCACAGCTCCCGAACCGATTAAGGGCGTGGAGTGTGAAAACTATGTATCTTCCGGTATAGAGATAGTCCCTGTCGGCGGCGGCAAGGATTCGGCGGTGACAACGGAGCTTTTGCGTCCGTTTGCCGAAAAACTTCGGTTCTTCACCGTCAACGACCAGCCCGCCCGTACCGAATGTGTCAAGGCAGGCGGCTACTCCGAAGAGCGTATAATAAAGGTTTACCGCACTATCGACCCCGAGCTGCTTCGCCGCAATGCCGAGGGATTTTTGAACGGACACACTCCGTTTTCCTCCGTCGTCGCATTTTTGTCGATGTATGCAGGGTTCATTGTCGGCGCTGACGATGTGATACTCTCCAATGAATCAAGTGCCAACGAGTCGAACATCGGCGGCGAGTCGGTCAATCATCAGTATTCGAAGTCGTTTGAGTTTGAATATGATTTTGACTGCTTCAGACGCAGGAATTTTCCGCACAGTGCTGTTTATTTCAGCCTCCTGCGCCCGTTTTGTGAGCTGCAAATAGCAAAGCAGTTCGCCGCTTTCGGCCAATATCATCCGATATTCCGCAGCTGCAACAGGGGCAGCAAAAAAAATATATGGTGCGGCGAATGTCCGAAGTGCCTGTTTGTGGCAATAATGCTCT
>CAZFZW010000153.1:0-3071 GCA_964523465.1 uncultured Clostridium sp.
TTTTTCTATTCGTTAAATCATTCATCATAAGCAAATTGTACCATATAAATATTTGCAAGACAACCCCATTGACTGTTCTTGATTTGTCTTTGTTGTTTGACTCGGATTTCGTGTCGCCTACGCCGACATCTCTCCCAAAGGGCGAGCCAAGCGTGCCTTTTAAGCTGTTAGATAAAGTGTGATTTATCGAACTTTTTGTCTCACTGTCAGCGAAAGCGTTGGGGTTGTGTGGAAAATCGGGCTGACACTACGATAATTACCGGCGACTCTTGCCTGTAAAAGCAGCAACCCCCGACTGCTTACTGCAATCGGGGCATACATTATATATTGTATTCAATCTATATCCGCAAAGGTTGTGCCGATATTTTCGGCGTGGCAGGTGCCGTTGCTCAAATCAACAAGCCTTGTGTTGAAGCTGTAGGTCACCTCCTGCGGAATACGAAAGTCTACCGTTACTGCATCCTCGAACTGCGTATTCTCCACTATGCCGCCCTGTTCGGGGATAAGCGAGGCGAGTCTGCCGTAAAAATTATAATCACAGCGAACACGAAGAATATCACACAACGCCCTCGTGACTATTCCGCCGGCATCGACCGCTATTTTTGCCGAGTGTGAATACGCTCTGACAAGGCCGCCGCCACCGAGAAGAATACCGCCGAAATAGCGAGTCACGACAAGCACGCAATCGGTCAGTCCCTCTTTTTGCAGGACATTGAGCGCAGGCATACCTGCTGTGCCCTGCGGTTCGCCATCATCCGAAAAGCGGCAGATGTTGCCCTCTCTGATGATATATGCAGGGACATTGTGCGTGGCATCCCAATGCTTTGATTTTATATTCTCAACAAAGGCTATTGCATCATCCTGCGTTGTGACAGGTGCGATATAGCCGATGAATCTCGAGCGTTTTTCGATAAACTCGGCACTCGCCGCCGTGCGTATCGTCTTATACTGCACTGTCATTCCTCCGATTAAATGTCGCTAAAATCAATCTCTCCGCCGTCATCCTCGTCGCTGTTCTCATAAGGGAACTCATATGCAACCTCGAGCTTGTGTCCACGCATCCACAGTGACGGTGTGATTCTCAGCGTATAGCCGCAGCCGTTCGGCGTTATCCACTCGTGCATGGGCAGCTCGGGCAGTCCGAAATTCGCAAGCAATGTCATCAGCACGCCGCCGTGTGTGACTATCGCCGCACGAGTTGTGCCCGTCTTGAGCAGTCCATCGATAATTTTAACGAAGCCCTCACACACTCGCTTTGCAAACGCCTCATTGCTCTCGCCAAACGGAGGCTCAACGCCCTGCTCACCTGCGAGCCAGCGTGGGAACATCGGATAATCCTTGAGTTCCTCGGCATCCTTGCCCTCGAATTCACCGAAGTTGCACTCGATGAGCGAATCTATCGCCAGATATTTATTGTCGGGATAGAGTATCGATGCCGTCTGCGTGCAGCGTTTGAGCGGGCTTGTGAGCACCGCTTCAACAGGCGGATAAACAAGGCTGTTTTTCATCTCAATAAGCTGTTCTCTGCCCTGTTCGCTCAGTTCAACATCTGTGTGACCGATATATTTGCCCTCGGTCTCCTCTTTTGTTGCACCGTTTCTGATGATATATACGATATAGCTTTTCATATTTCCTCCGAAAATACTCTGCGTATTTTGTTAAACTATATGATTGAATTTCCGAAAATGCGTGGTATAATTAATTATACAATTTGTATAAGAAGGTATTTTTATGTCAACAAGCATTACCGCTCGTCTCTCCAAGCTCCGCCGTGACAAGGGGTTAAGTCAAAAAGAGGCCGCCGCAGGTCTCGGTGTGTCGCAGGCACTGCTTTCACACTACGAAAACGGTATTCGTGAATGCGGTCTCGATTTTCTCTGCCGTGCCGCCGACTACTACAATGTCACCACCGACTATCTGTTGGGCAGAAGTGAATCAAAGCGTGGTTTCGAGGGGGCGTTCGGTATTCAGGAAGACATCGCCTCCGACTCGGAGATGAACACACTGACAATTTTCCGTGTCGCAAACAAGTTGAGAAAATATATGTCATTCAAGCAGGAGAGCCGTGACTCGACTGTGGACTCACTGCACAGAATATACAGCCTGATGATGTACCGTGTAATAATCGCCGAAACCGCCAAGGGTAATCTGCCCAAAGACTGGCTGCCGAATGTTGACACGCTCGACACCGATGCATATATGAACATACTCGACTGCACCGAGGCAACGCTCATCAAGAGCGAATACACAGCACCCCGTCCGCATCCCGAAAGAATACCGCTGTGCCTCAAAACGCTTATATCTCAGACGCAGCAGTTCATTTCAAAATACTGTGCCGAAAGTGAGATAACCCTGTCCGAGAACTTCTCGACAAAATTCTGATTATATTCTTGCAACGCCGCTGTCTCTCGCCGCCTGTGCGACTGCTGCGGCAACTGTTCTGCCCACTCGCTCATCGAATGCGGCAGGGAGGATGTAATCTGCATTGAGCTCATCGGCGCTGACAAGAGAGGCTATCGCCTTGGCGGCGGCTATCTTCATCTCCTCGTTTATATCGCTTGCACGGACATCGAGCGCACCTCTGAATATACCGGGGAACGCAAGGACATTGTTTATCTGATTCGGGAAATCGCTGCGGCCTGTGCCGACGACTGCCGCACCTGCTTTTTTTGCAATATCGGGCATTATCTCAGGCACGGGGTTTGCCATTGCCATAATTATTGCATTCTCTGCCATGGATGCCGCCATTTCTTCGGTTACTATGCCGGGGGCGGACACGCCGACAAAAATATCAGCGCCCTTCATCGCATCGGCCAATGTGCCTGTGCGGTGATTTTTATTTGTGAATGCGGCTATCTCGGCCTTTGCCGGAGTGAGGTCGCCGCCCTCGCAGATTATGCCCTTGCGGTCGCACATAATTATTTCACCTGCGCCCATCGAGTCGAAAAGTCTTGCTATTGCAACGCCTGCCGCACCCGAGCCGCTGAAAACAACCGTGCAGTCCGAGAGCTGTTTGTTGACTATCTTGAGTGCATTGACAACCGCCGCAAGGCAGACAACCGCTGTACCGT
>CAZFZW010000154.1:0-3027 GCA_964523465.1 uncultured Clostridium sp.
AATATTTCAACCCTGCCCTCGATTCTTTCACCGAGTCCGATTGGCGGCAGAAGGTTTGTGAGATAGCCGAGATAAAAATGGAATACATTATAATTATGGCCACTGCCCTTTTTGACCACTGCTACTTCGACTCCGAAGTTTTCCCCCGTGCGGACATTCCGTGTGCAGACCCGATTGAGGCAGTGCTTGATGAGGCAGACAAGCTGGGCATAAAGGTTTTCCTCGGAAACGGATTTTACGGCGACTGGACGAAGCCGGGAGTCAACATCACCTCCGAAGAGGTCTTGAACCGCACATTCAGGGCAATGGATGAGCTGGCCAAAAAATACTCGCACCACGAGAGCTTTTACGGTTGGTACTTCCCCGATGAAGTGTGCATAATCCTGCACTTTTCAAAGAAATTTATCAACTATGTAAACCTCTGCTCCAAACGCTGCCGTGAAATAACACCGGGCAGAAAGACACTTATTGCACCTTACGGCACCAATCTCACTCTGACAAACTCATATTATGTCGATGCACTCGCCTCGCTTGATGTTGACTTCATAGCGTATCAGGACGAGATCGGCGTGCAAAAGACCCGTGTGTGGCAGAGCGAGCGTATATTCGCACGGCTCAAAAAGGCACACGACAAGGCAGGACGAGCGGCACTCTGGGCAGACATAGAGCTGTTTAAGTTCGAAGGCATGGTATACAAAAGTGCTCTGCTCCCCGCGGATTTTTCACGCATACAGCGGCAAATAGAAAATGTCTCACCTTATGTTGACAAGATAATCGGCTACCAATACACGGGGTTGATGAATCCGAAAGCTTCACCGTCATTTGCAGGCCACAAATCATCGGCAGGATTTTACGAAGAATACAGCGAGTATCTGAAGAAATAGACAATATAAAATGCAGCACCCGAACAGTGCTGCATTTTTTGTTATTCGACTATCTTTATGCCCTTATCTTTAAACAGCTCACGCAGTCTGACACATTCAGATGAGCTGAGTGCCGTCTTTTGCAAAATGAATGCGCTGTCCTCGGCTATATAAATGTAAAACGCATCCTTTGTGTCGCACACCTTTCGGATTTTACTGTACTGTATACGACGAAGAATGTTCTGCTTTTCGCCATGTTCAATAAGCTCGAGTCTGTCCTCATAAAAGTCAAACTCCTGCTCGGCGAAGAAAGCCTTATCAAGCTTTTTGAACGCACGGTACGGCGCAATAAGCTGAATATAAAGGTATGCACCGCCGCACAGCACCAGCATTGCCGTCACGGCATAGAGAAATATATTTCCGCCAAACTTCACAAAGCTTGCTATTACTGCTGTCGCACAGGCGACGAGCAACCAACCCGTCACCGATGACGAGCGTGAATTTCTGCGTTTTTTATCCGTATAACGGACATACTTGAGATATGAATTAAAATTATTTTTACAGCTTGCAGTTACTAAGAGCATAATTTTTCTCCGTTTTGTTAATTTGATGCGGCGTTATTCGCACGGGCCATGGCAGTATCTATGGCAAGGACTATTCCGAGTGAAAGCAGCTCATACGACGGGTCGAGAATGTCAAGCTCATAGCTATCGCCCCATGTGAACCATTCTTTGCTGATATTCATCACATTTCTACTCCCATCATAAAGCGAATACTCGTGTGCGAAAAAATCGCCCTCAACTCTCATTGAAGTATTTTCGAGCCTGTATTGATGTGAAAATAGCGTAAACTCCTTGACTATCTCCGCCACCTCTTCGCCGTGAAGTTCGAGGATAAAGTGAGGCAGGAATGTAAACAGGCGGCTGTATATCTGCCCTATCTCTTCGCCCGAAGCGTCGAGAATATGCAGTCTGCCTCGCATCGAGAAGAAATCGCCCTCGACAAAATATTTGTCACGGCCGTCCTCGTCCTTAACGGTAAAACGGGAATTGAGCGAAAAAACTTTCTGCTTGATATAGAGTTTCATACCGTCACCCCTTTTCTTTGATTATATCATAAACGCCCTGTCTTTGACAACTCACTTTTGCTTTACCGACAAAAATCAATAAATTTTTACTTAAAAGCACTCTCCGCATTGTAAATTTGCAAAAATTTTCAAAACCTTGCAATATGTAATTGATACGCCTGTATTTTTTTGATATAATAGTTTATGTACGGATTCTGCGGTACACAGGCTGCTATTGCCGCCACCGTGCCGCAATAAAAACGAAAGGAGAACACGTATATGAATTACACCCACGAAGTAGAAAATATGTGTACTGTCAAAAAGGGCCCGAACCACGGTCCCGCTCCTATCCCCGAAGAGGGCAAATGGGTAAAGGCTTATGAGATAAAGGACATCTCCGGCTTCACCCACGGTGTGGGCTGGTGTGCACCCCAGCAGGGCGCCTGCAAGCTCTCACTCAACATCAAGGACGGCATTATCGAAGAGGCTCTTGTTGAGACTATCGGCTGCTCCGGTATGACCCATTCCGCCGCTATGGCAAGTGAGATCCTTCCCGGCAAGACCATTCTCGAGGCTCTGAACACCGACCTTGTTTGCGATGCTATCAACACCGCAATGCGTGAGCTGTTCCTTCAGATAGTTTACGGCCGTTCGCAGTCCGCTTTCTCCGATGACGGACTTAATGTCGGCGCAGGCCTTGAGGACCTCGGTAAGGGTCTTCGCTCTCAGGTCGGCACAATGTACGGCACAAAGCGCAAGGGCGTGCGTTACCTCGAGATGGCAGAGGGTTATGTCACCAGAATGGCTCTCGACGAGGACGACCAGGTTATAGGCTATGAGTTCGTATCTCTCGGCAAGATGACCGACTTCATCAAGCAGGGCGACGATGCTCAGACCGCATACGACAAGTCTGTTGGCACTTACGGCAGATTCGCTGATGCCGCTAAGTACATTGACCCGCGCAAAGAGTAAGGAGGATACAGACAATGGCATTATTTGAAAACTATGAGAGAAGAGTTGACAAAATCAACTCCGTTCTCGCCGAGTACGGCATTTCCTCCATTGAGGAGTGCAGAGATATTACCCTTGAAAAGGGCA